>JBDHHK010000004.1:0-50015 GCA_039589395.1 Gemmatimonadota bacterium | reverse complement strand
GGGTGTGACCGTGGAGCCTCTCGATAGACGTTCCGCGTCACAGTTGGGGCTCCCACGAAGCATCGAAACCGGATTGGCGGTTGTCGAGGTCGATCAAGATGGACCCGCGCGGGGTAAGTTGGCACCTTCAGTCCCGAGGCAGGGGCGTCTCGAGATAATAACTCACGTCAACGAACGGCGAGTGAACTCGATCGACGATCTCGAGGACGCGATGCGCGACGTTGAGGACGGCGGAGTGGTACTGGTTCAGTCGGTACTGATTAGGGGAGATGGCAACATCACCGATCGACCGGTGTTCATTAGGACTCCGGGAGGGCGGAGGTAGGCCGGGCGGTACCATTCCACCCAGCACCACAGCCCGGCGGTACCCCACACCACCCCTCCCGTCACCGGCGGTAGGGAGTGGCGGGGTTACCGCCGTACCGCCCTACCGCCATACCGCCCTCGATGTACCTTTTCTTCGACAACGACACTTGACTTTCTCTGATCTGGGTACCAATGCAAGGCTCTCGTCTGCCCCAGGACATCCGTGCGCGTTTGGTTCGATTTGGAGTGATCCTGCCAACGATAACCATAGCCGGCACGGCTGGATACATGATCCTCGAGGGCTGGCGGTTTTCGGATGCGCTGTACATGACCGTCATCACTCTATCGACGGTCGGTTTCAGTGAGGTGAGCCCGTTATCGCCCGAAGGTCGAGTCTTCACCACGTTGCTCATCGTGGCCGGGGTGGCCGCGGTAGCATATCTGTTCAGTGCCATAAGCCATCATGTCGTGAGCGGCGAGCTGCACGGAACACTGCGGAGGCGACAGATGCAAAGACAAATCGACTCGTTCAGCAACCACTTCATCGTTTGCGGTTACGGACAGGTTGGTGCACAAGTGGTGGAGAGCCTTCAGCAGAGGGGCAAGAAGTGTGTTGTGATCGAGACGGACATCGAAGGTTTGGAAAACACTGACGTTACGATGATCTCGGGCAACGCCGAGGACGACGAGGTGCTCAGGCAAGCCGGTATCGATCGTGCTACAGGGCTAGTAGCAGCCACTGGCGATGATGCGTCCAACCTATTCATAACAGTATCTGCTCATCAGTTGAACAAGAGTCTCACCATCGTGGCTCGCGCCAACTATGCGTCCTCAGAGGCAAAACTTCGTTACGGTGGCGCGACACACGTAATCTCGCCTCACCTGATGGGCGGCAAGCGGATCGCAACCCAGCTTCTTTATCCGTCGGTGACAGACTTCCTGGATGTCGTGATGCACTCTGGAGATCTCGAGCTATGGCTCGAGGAGTTCACGCTATCAGCGAAGTGCAATTTGGAGGGAAAGACTGTCGCCGAGGGTCAGGTACGGCAGAAGACCGGCGCAAACATCTTGGCTATTCGGCGCTTCGATGGCGGATCGGTACTCACGAACCCACCGTCGGAACTCCGATTCGAACCGGGAGACATCCTGATCGCGCTGGGGACGCGTGACCAGCTGAAAACGCTGCGTGCGTTGACGACACCTTGAATTCGGATAAAACCATGAAAGCCATCAATCCAGCCACCGGTAAGACGATCAAAGACTATGAAGAAATGCGGCCAGAGGAGGCGAGCGAAGCCGTTGCTTCCGCTCAACAGGCATTCTCTTCGTGGCGACGTACCGATTTCGCCCATCGTACCACACTGATGAAGGCAGCAGGTCAGGTTCTCCGCGAACGTGCGCACGAATACGCAATCCTCATGGCGACCGAGATGGGGAAACCGGTCACGCAGGGCCGAGCCGAGATCGAAAAATGCGCGTGGGTATGCGACTTCTACGCCGACAGAGCGGAATCGTTTCTCCAGCCAGAGCCGGTCGAGACCGACGCATCGAAGAGTTTCGTGACGTTTCAGCCTATTGGAGTAGTGTTGGCCGTCATGCCCTGGAACTTTCCATTTTGGCAGGTCTTCCGGTTCGCCGCACCAGCACTCATGGCGGGCAATGCGGGCGTTCTGAAACACGCGTCGAATGTACCGGGCTGCGCGCTGGCGATCGAAGACGTGTTTACGAATGCGGGTTTTCCGGAGAACGTATTTCGCACATTGCTGATCGGAAGCAAACAGGTCGACGCCATAATCGAGAACCCGTACGTAAAGGCCGTCACCCTCACAGGCAGCACGCCCGCCGGCAAGGCCGTTGCGAGCAAAGCCGGCGAGATGCTCAAGAAAACGGTGCTCGAGCTGGGCGGAAGTGACCCCTACGTGATCTTGGAAGACGCCGATCTGAACTCCGCCGTGTCTACGTGTGTAACGAGCAGGCTCATCAACTCCGGTCAGAGCTGTATCAATGCTAAGCGGTTCGTAGTCGTTGAACCGTTACGGGAGGAATTCGAGCGGATCTTCGTCGAGCGGATGGGTGAGATGGAGATGGGTGATCCCTTGGATGAAAGCACTGAAGTCGGACCTCAGGCTCGTGCTGACCTCCGCGATGAACTCCACGAACAGGTTCGGCAGAGCATAAAAAAAGGCGCCCGATGCCTTTTGGGCGGAGAAGTGCCGGACGGAGATGGGGCATACTACCCACCCACTGTGCTCACAGACGTGACCAGGGGCATGCCGGCGTATGACGAAGAGCTGTTCGGCCCCGTGGCGGCGATCATCAGGGCGAAGGACGAGCGCGAGGCAATAGCCATCGCGAACGACTCGAGTTTCGGGTTGGGAGCTGCAGTGTTCACTTCAGACCTGGCCAAAGGGGAGCAAATTGCGTCTGAAGAAATCGAAGCAGGTGCTTGCTTCGTAAATGCTTTCGTGAAGTCGGATCCTAGACTTCCCTTCGGTGGTGTCAAAGAGAGCGGTTATGGACGTGAGCTTTCGCACTACGGGATCCGGGAGTTCGTGAACATCAAAACGGTCTACGTGGGATAAACACCTGAAAGGTGGTGTTGGCCGCGGAACATCGACTTGACGCTCGCTTGATGTTGACGAAGTAGCTTCACCCCCAAAGTGCCAGCCGAATCTCTTGACTCAGGTGAGCAAATGTACCGTTTTCTGCGAATCGCCCCCGTCACTGTACTTATCCTGGCTGCCTTCGTGGCTGCCAGGCCTCTTCACAGCCAAGTCTCCCGTGCGGACTCGGCGGCTGTCCTGCTCGAAGCAACCCGTCGACTCGAGCTGGAGGGTGAAACCGACGCGGCTCGTGACCTCCTAGACCTCATCATTCGACACTTCCCCGGGACTCAGGCCGCGACAGAGGCAGAAACGAGACTATCGACCTCCCAGACACGACAGTCCGAGAGAAGCGGTCGAGCCTCTCTGATCGCCTTCAGCACGCTCTATGGCGCCTGGCTCGGAGTAGCGTTCCCAGCCGCTTTCGGCGCCGAGGAACCAGAGCCGTTCGGCGCCGGCCTCCTGATCGGCGCCCCACTCGGGTTTTTTGGGGCCAAGGCGTTCGTCAACAAATTCCCGATGAGTTCGGGGCAGGCCACCCTCACCGGATTTGGTGCCAGGTGGGGTACTTGGCAGGGGGTAGGATGGACAGAGGCACTCAACATTGGCAGGCGGACGGTACGCAACTGCTACGACGGTTATGGATGCGACACTTGGGAGGAAGATTCTGAAGAGGCTCCGTTTGCTGGAGCCATTGTTGGCGGTCTAGCAGGCCTAATAAGTGCGGGAATAGTCGCCCAGAAGATCAACCCGACCCACGGTTCCGCCACGATGGTAGAGCTCGGCTCGTGGTGGGGAGTATGGTACGGAGTGGCAGGGGCGGTGTTGGCAAACGTTGAGGAAGACGATGCGGACCTTACATGGGCCTTGATGGGTGGCAATTTAGGGCTTGCCACGTCCGCCATTGCATCTCAGTATTGGAAGATGGGAGCCGGTCGGGCGAGGATCATCAGTGCTGCTGGTATTGCGGGTGGTGTAGCGGGGCTAGGATTGGACCTGCTTTTGGACGTGGACGATGAAGAAACAGCGGTTCTGATCCCCACGATAACGAGTGCCCTGGGACTCATTGCCGGAAGTTTCATGACACAGCGTTTTGACTCCGGCAGGCCTTCGCCGAACGAACGCAGCATTGGTCCAGGCCTCGTCAACGTTCATTCCGGAGACTGGCATCTTGGTTTTCCTGCACCTCAGCCGGCGTCGCTAGTTCGCCCAAATCGACGGTCCGGCACAAAAACGAGTATTGGGGTGAAGCTCTCGCTCTTCTCTGCGGAGTTCTGACGGATTACACTTGATTAGTTCGTGACTATCGCCTTCACCAGAACCACGTGTGGGACCTCATGCAAACTCGTGTCCTAGGGCCAAGTGCGCCCCCAGTTTCCGTCATCGGGCTTGGCGGCATGCCGTTGTCGCTCAACGAAAGACCGTCTGAAGAGACAGCGTTCTCGGTAATACATTCGTCGCTTGATGCTGGAATCACGCTGCTAGATACCGCAGACGTATACTGCCTCGACGACGACGATATCGGCCACAACGAACGTCTGATAGCGAAAGCACTGACTCAGTGGTCGGGCTCTCTCGAGTCCGTCGTCGTTGCAACCAAGGGAGGACTAACTCGACCGCAGGGGCGTTGGGAAAGAGACGGCCGTCCAGAACACCTTCGTGCCGCATGCGATCGCTCTTTGCGTGCTTTGGGAGTCGAATGCATTGACCTCTATCAGCTGCACGCACCGGATATGAATGTGCCGTTCGACGAGACGGTTGGCGCACTTGCGGAGCTGCAACAGGCGGGAAAGATCAAGTGGGTGGGATTGTCGAACGTGTCAGTGGAAGAGATTCAGGAGGCCGAGTCAGCAGTTGAGGTGGTAACAGTGCAGAACCGCCTAAGCCCTTACTTCAAAGAGGCATTGGCAAACGGTGTCGTCGACTATTGTGGGCAGAAGGGCATTGGCTTCCTCGCCTACAGCCCGGTGGGCGGCGGAAGACTCAATAAGAGACTGCCAGAAGACCAGGTCGTCGTTGATGTCGCCAAAAAGCACAACGCTTCACCGCACGCTGTCGTTATCGCTTGGGTATTGGCACAAGGTTCAACAGTGATTCCGATCCCTGGGGCGCGCACGGTGGAGCATGCCCTCGACTCGGCGGGGGCGGCATCGATCGAGCTGAGTGCCACCGACTTGGATTCAATCGGGAAAACGGCCTTTCCGATTGACTAGCGTCTCTTAGGCCTCCAGGTACTCTACCAGCAAACCACTCGTCTGCCGCAGACGATGGCTCATCAATTCGGCAAGCTTGGTGAGCAGGATGGCGCCCAACTGGGGGTGTTTCTCCGAAAGCGCCCGAAATTCGTCTTGCGTCAACGTCAACACCTTGCTGTCGACCTTGGCAACCGCTGTAGCCGACCGTGGCTCACCATCTATCAGAGACATCTCTCCAAACGGCTTCCCCGTTTCGATGACCGCAAGCGTCTTTGAAACGCCGGTTGAATCGGTCATCGAAACCTCCACCTGGCCGCCCACCAGCAGACACAGATAATGACCTTGGCCGCCCTGCTCGAAGATCGTGGCTCCCGGAGGTGCATGATACGCATCGACGTATTCCGCCAAAGCCGATACGTGCTCCCAATCCAGGTCACCTGACCATTCGGTCTTGTAGATCAGATCCATGCGCTGGCTAACGGAACAGGGGAGTCTCGGTAGCGAGACTGTGGGAGATGTGGCTGTAGGGTCACTCATTATCCACTGCCTTTTCGATTCTTGGATGAGTCGAGCTGAGCAGATCTACCAAACAAACGTTCATAGCATAGGAAATTCACTCCCGGTTCGTCAATCCAATGCTACTCATACTGAAGCGCGGGAACGACAAACGCCAGCCACCTGGCTCGTCTGGGTCAGGCAGCCGGCGTCAACTGACGAGACCGCGATCCGAAAGAGTTAGCGTACGCGCCGGGAGCGAAAATGAGCCCGCGGCGGGATCATGCGTGAATCGAATGAGGAAAACCAGCGAGCAACAGCTGAGTAAGCTCTAGTCCTTTTCATCTTCATCAGAATCGTCGGTGTCGTCGATCTCCTCAACGACGTCGGCATCTTCTGCGTCAGGTTCATCCTCGCCTTCGACTTCGTCGTCCTCATCCGGTTCGTCCGTATGACGGAAGGCATCTAGAACCTTGACCAGGCCTCTCTCGAAGGCTTCTGCCAGATCGTCGGCGACATCCATCAGAGCATCCGCTCGGCTACGGAATTCGTCGATGAGCCAGGAAATGTCTACTTCGACACACTCCTCGTCGAACTCCTCTTCCAGCTCCTCGTCGGTGTCACCCACTGGTTCATCGGGTCCTTCGGTGTCCGGCTCGGGGTCAGCGAGGCCTAGTATCCGCTCGAGTTCCTCGTCCGCTTCGCGCCGAGTCTTGGCATCGTTGTCGCCAATGGTGCGCGAGCGACGTTTGTCGTCCTCGTACCACTCGATCTTGACCTTACCGTTCTCGACATACCGCCGGCCCAAGTCCGGCTTTTCGCCAACGGTGCGTGTGTAGCGCGGATCGCGCTTGCGTTGTGTGTCAGTCATGATGAACAATACGATGAATTGGCGAGGAGAGTTCCACAAAGAGGGCGGTACACCGCCCTCAGCCCTTCCACCCGGCGGTTGGGGATGTGTGGGGAAAAGCTACCGCCCCTTCAGCCACTCCAAGTCACCATCGTCCTCGTCAACCAGAATCGACTCGGCAATTTCTGGGTCCAACGCGAGCTGCGTTTCCCCAATTTGTACTACACACGCTGGCTGATGCTGCAACAGCATGATTTCTGCTCCAGGGGCCAGTCCAAATACGGCGAGCGAGTTGTCTCGGTCGGAAGTTGCACCCAGACACATCACTCGGCCGCGCTCACCCGCCTTGAGTTCCCGAAGCGTGCGCACATGTTCGGGAAGATCGAGGGCACGCCCTTCCGTCTTGCGGAAGACACGAGCGAGCCACGACAAGGTCTTAGGCGTTTTCGGAAACTCGTAGTCACAGCTCGGGCACCGACTCAGACTGCACATTGAGCCCAGCGGGCACCCGTGCGAACAGAGCGTGTCCGTTTTCTGAAACTCGAACCCGCACATCGGGCAACTCAGATACTCGGAAACCATCGTCCCAACTGGTTGACGAATCCCCCTACGAAAAACGCAAACGGGAAAATGAATGCTGCCATGCTCAAGGCGATCTTCCAGCCCTGCTCCTTGGCGATCATAAGGAAGTTAGCTATGCACGGCATGAACAACGTTATCGTGATCATCGCGACGAGAATCTGATGCGGCGAAAGCACCGGATTGGGCCCCATCGCTGCCTCCAAGATGTACACCGCCCCGAAATCGCGTCTCATGAATCCCACCAAAAACGCGTTCGCCATATCACTGGGCAGACCAAGCCATCCAGTAACCAGTGGCTCACCCAAGCGAGCAAGAAGCTCGAGAGCATTCACGAGATCCAACAGGAAGAGAATCGCAGTACCCACCACAAAGATCGGAATGACTTCCTTGAGATACCAGCTCAATCGGCTGGCGGTTTTGACCAAAACGTTGGAGAGCTGAGGCCAACGCATGGGAGGAATCTCCAGAATGAAGTCGCTCGCCTCCTCATCGAAGAGCCGGGCTGTCAACCAGCCGACCAGAAAAATCACCCCAATGACCAAGCTGAGCCAAAGCATAGCGCCCGCCGGTGCCAACGACGCCATCAATGCTAAGAGAACGCCCAATTGAGCCGAGCAGGGAACCGCGAGTGCGAGAAGCATCGTCGTTACAATGCGCTCCTTGCGGGTCTCGAGGATCCTCGTGGTCATCGTCGCCATCGTATCGCATCCCAGGCCCAGGATCATGGGAATGACCGCTTTCCCGTTCAATCCCATTAGTCGGAAGACACGGTTGACCATGATCGCCATGCGCGGGAAGTAACCCGAATCTTCCATTATGCTAAACAGGAAGAAGAACGTCGTTACGATCGGAAACACGATCGCCAGCGCGTAACTCAGAGCCATCGTAATAGTTCCGAACGGGCCTACCAACAAGTCGTGAAAGAATCGCGCTACGTGGTGCCCCCAGGAGAGCTCGATACCATTCGGGATCGAATACTCCGGTACCTTCACCTCCTTTGAGAAATCGAGCAACGAAATCTCGTGTACCGGAGTCAGCGGAATCCCGACCGATGTCGGGAGCACTTCTGTTTCGTGAGTGTGAGGAAATTGCAAAACGGCGTCAACCGCGCTTATGGCTGCAGGACTGATGCGATGCTGGAACACCCCTACCTCAAATAGGTCCACAAGGCTGCCCGCACCAAAGAGTCCCACAAACCAGAACATTACGAACAAGGCTACTGCCAGGAACACCAACCCCTTGAACGGGTGCATGGCCCAGAACCCAAGTAGAACCCGAAGCGAAGGCTTGCTTGGTTGCGATATCGAGTAGGTCTCCGCCAGGATCTCGTTGACCTGGGCTAGCCTGGCTCGGTTGCCCTCATACTCGTCGATAGGCGGTGCCGCCAGCCACGATTTCTCCGGAGAGCGGGCGTTCGGAAGCGCATTAATCAGCTCCTCTGTACCCTCATTACGCGGAGCTACAGTGGTGAGGACCGGTACGCCGAGAATCTCGCTGAGCCGTGCCGTGTCAATGTGGCCACCCCGTTCCTCGAGCTCATCGAACATGTTGAGAACGAGAACCGTGGGTCGACCGAGTTCGGCGAGTTGCAGCGTGAGGAGTAGTGCGCGGCGGAGGTTTTTTGCGTCCGCTACCTGGACGATGGTTGCGTCGCGGTGCTCGTCGAGAACCTCTCGAGTTACGCGTGCGTCTTCACTGCGGGTGGCCAGGTCATTGATGCCGGGGGTGTCTATGATCGAATACTGCCGCTTTCCGAAAGTAGCTCGTGCCTGGACGATTTCGACGGTGGTACCCGGGTAGTTCGAGACCATGACGTAGTGGTTCGTCAGGTTCTTGAACATGACGCTCTTTCCAACATTGGGATTCCCCACAAGCACTGCGGTCTGGGGGCCGGTGTTGGTTGAAGTCTCCGCCACAGGTTTTCCACCGTTTCGTGCGTAGCCACTCGGTCGATCGTACAAGCGATGGACGATCGGTCGACTCAGAAAACAGAGCTGGAAAACAAATTAGTCAGTCCTAAATTTTCAAGTGGGGAGGCCGAAAAAGCGCTGCAGAATCGGCCGTTTTTCAGATGCGAGTAAATACTCAGTAAGGCAGGGCGCTGTTGCCGTATGCACCAGCACCGCCAGGACAAACGGATACATCGTCTGATCAGTCCGTAAGGCCTTGACTTACAACGAGTTAACTCTGAAGGTCCGTAATCATCTGGGCTTCGAATTCGTACAGTGCGGCGACCGTGTTGTGAGCCAGCACCCGGTCTTTGGCCACAATGCAGGCGGCGGGGACCTTGAGCGCACCCAGAGTCGCGGCCTCGTGTCCAACGCATTGGCCCAGCACAAGCGCCAGCTGCACGCCGTCCCTGTTGATTAACTCCGCCTGGGCGAGGGGATTGCAGATCATCTCTGGCTCTCCAGGGTGTACTTTCTCGCTGTCGGCGATGCCGAGTGCTTCCTTCGGTACAGCACCCGTCTTGCAGCAGGCAGAAGACACATCGAATCCGTTTCCTTTGAGTACGCCTGCCAGTAACCTCGCCTCTTGCTTAAATCCGACACAGAAAGTGAGGCCGATTTTGCTTGCGCCGAGCACTCGAGCGAATCGCATCGCTTCCTGGACGCGGTTGAGGCCATCGAGGTCTTCCACCTCAAGTTCCGTCGAGGCCTGCTCGAGAGCTTTCATATCGAGCCCCTTAAACGGTCGACGTTCTGCGGAATCCCTGTCGCCGAAAAGGCGTACCCGTGAATAGCTAGCGCTAGTGTACAAGGCCGCGACAGGATTGTGACGGAGCCGAACATCTCGAGCGACAAGCACAACAACCGGAGTCGAAGAGGCAGACACGAACAGAGCTTCGTGAGCCACCGACATGCCACAATTGACACTGATCTCCACTCCCTCCTCGGCAAAGAACTCAGCCTGCCTAACCGGGTCGCTCACGACGGATTGATGCGGGAGCAATACACTCACCGACCGTTGCTGAAGGTACTTCGCGGCTAGTGCTGCCTCTCTTTGCATGTCCTCACCATGAGCAACGCCCACCCGTTGCGCGCCAAGTCTCGACACTAACTCGGCTATTTCGCGGATCCTGGTCCACTCGCAGTATCCTTCCGCCTCAATCACCGCTGCGTGATAAGCACTTTTTCGTAGCCCAGCACTTACGTAGAGGTCCTCAAATGCTGGGAAATCGCCGTGCATCGGGCAATTCTCTGTGGTTGACTCGGTGCTGCCGGTATCACAAATGAAGCTTTTGCAGCTTGAGCAATCGATGGACATTTATGTTCCTCCCTACTGTATAATACGGCAAGCCACAACGACATGATAAGGAAGTGTCCAGTCGATGCTTCACGACAGGAAGGTGACGAAATGAAAGCACTCGCCGAAATCCAGGTGATACCGATTGGCTCGGGAGTTTCCGTGAGAAAGGAGGTCAAACGGGCCCACAAGATCATCGAAGAGTCCGGATTGGCTGTCCAACTTCATTCGTATGGAACGAATGTAGAAGGCGAAATGCGGGACATCTTCGAAGCCATAACCAAGGTCCATGAGACCCTGCACGCGGAAGGAACCGTTCGCCTCGCAACAGCAATTAAGGTCGGGACTAGGACGGATAAAGAGCCGAGTTTGATCGGGAAGTTGTTTTAGGAACAGCGGCTTCGGCGGGAAAAGCGGCATGAGCGGCATGCACGGAGACGACCGATCATGCCGCATATGCATCTCCTCACTCCCTCTTGACCTCCACTCTCTAACCGCGATTATACCCTAACCACCAAGATCCCGGGTGAATCGTGATCAAAACTAGGATGTTGTTCCTCATTCCTGCGGTTGCGTTGACAACTGTCATCTTTTGCGGCGGTCTGTCTGCTCAGGAGTCTCGATTTCAGGCGCAACGGGCCGCAATGGTTGATCTAATCGTTGCGCGTGGGGTCGGCGATGCGGCGACCATAAGATCAATGAGAGCCGTTCCGCGGCACGAATTCGTACCTGCCGAACAACGATTGCGCGCGTACGGCGACTTTCCTCTGCCGATCGGTCACGGCCAGACTATCTCCCAGCCGTACATCGTGGCCTACATGACTGAGATTCTGCAGCCTTACCGGGGAATGAAGGTGCTCGAGGTGGGAACCGGTTCTGGATACCAGGCTGCCGTGCTAGCGGAGATCGGATGTGAGGTCTTCACTGTCGAGATCTTCGAAGTTCTGGCCACGGCTGCTCGACAGCGACTGCGACGTCTCGGTTACAGCGCGAGATCCCGGCATTCTGATGGCCACTTCGGGTGGGTGGAGGAAGCCCCCTTCGACGTGGTGATAGTGACCGCGGCCGCAGGTTACATCCCGCCGGCGTTGGTGGACCAGCTCAAGCCGGGCGGTAGGATGGTGATCCCGGTTGGAAGCGTGTACGGGGTTCAAAACCTGATCCTGGTCGAAAAGGACGATGCGGGACAGGTGAGCACACGCAATCTGCTTCCGGTCCGGTTTGTCCCTATGCTGAGCGGCACGCGCTGACGAAGGTGCCTCGTTATCGCCGTTTGCTGGCTGTTGCGCTGATTGCGGCCGGCACTCTCTCCTATGAGATCCTCCTGGTCAGGATCTTCGCGATTGAGTACTTCCACCACTTCGCATATATGGCGATCGGCGTCGCCATGCTTGGATTCGGCGCAAGCGGTACGCTGCTGGCATTGTTCGGCAAACCGGATCGGGGTGCGGCTGAAGCTGGTTTTCGGTGGAGCGTGGTGCTGACAGCTGTGTCCCTCATAGTGAGTCCGACGCTCGTGCATTGGGTTTCCCTGGATCCCACTCAACTCGCGTGGAACGGAGGTCAATGGCTTCGGCTCGCGTTGGTGTACTGTCTGCTCGCACTTCCCTTCGCGGTGGCGGCCATGGGCATCTTGTTGGCCCTAGTGATGAGTGCGGATCGACCAGGAACAACATACGGCGCAAGTTTCGTGGGTTCGGGCATAGGAGCCGTTATTGCGCTTGTGGTGTTATGGCTCGTTTCGCCGGCACGTGCACTCGCTGTGCCCGCGTTGTGCGCCGCTATCGGAGGTTTTGTCGTTGCCCACGACAAAGCCGCCCGGATGGCAGCTTGGCCGATGTTCGCACTGGCCTGTTTCGTATGTTTCCAACCGCTCTGGGACTTAGAGGTTTCCCCATACAAAGCCCTGCCCCAGGTGGAGGCTCACCCGAATGCCGAGCGCGTGGGCGAAAGCCTGAGTCCAATCGGGTGGGTCGTCGAAGTTGACGCGCCAACGTTTAGGTATGCACCCGGACTCTCGTTGGCATACAAAGGCTCGTTTCCGAATCAAAACGCCCTCTTCGTTGACGGTCAGATTGCTGGCGCATCGCCCGCAGGTGGCGACGATGTTGCTTCTGCCGAAGTCTTGGATTGGCTTCCTACCGCACTGCCGTATGCCGTAGGTGATAGACAACAGGTTCTCGTGCTCGGAGCGGGTGGTGGTACTGAAGTGCTGAACGCGGTCGTGCACGGTGCTTCACGAATAGTTGCTGTCGAGTTACACCCCGAACTGGCAAATCGCGGGAGGGAAGTCCATAGACGGTTGCGAGAAGCAAACGGCGACGTGGAGTGGATTGTGGGAGATGCTCGAAGCTACGTGGCAGGTGCCCGAGAATCGTTCGACTTGATCTCAATACCACCGGCAGGCGCCTTCGGTTCGTCAGCCGCTGGAGTCCTCTCGCTCAGCGCAGACTTCCTGCACACGGTCGATGCGTACGAGGCGTTTATGCGGCGTCTCACCGACGGTGGAATGCTCGCAATAACACGCTGGCTCACCATTCCGCCTAGGGAAAACGTTCGTGTCGTACTCACCATGGTAGAAGCACTTCGCCGCATCGCCCCAAGCCACGTGCCAGACGGACTGGTGGTTGCTCGTAGCTGGGGCACGGTGACGGTGATCGCCAAACCATCAGGGTTCGTTGCGACAGAACTCGACGCCCTCGAGAGTTGGGCGAACAGCAGGCAGTTTGACATCGATTGGCAACCCGAAATGAGCGCGCCGCAAACGGTCTACAACCACCTGGAAGAACCAACGCTCTTCATGGCGGCAGAGACGGCTGTCTTTCGGCCAGACAGCCTTGCGCAGTTTGTAGCTACGTATCCTTTCACCGTCGCACCCGTCTCCGACGCGCGTCCGTTTCCACACCACTTTCTCCGCGTCCAATCACTTGGAGGGCTGTTTGGTGAAGATCAGGGCTCTCTACTTCCGTTCGCTGAGTGGGGACTGATCGCGCTATTAGCGACCCTCGTACAGAGCACACTTCTCGCGATTCTTCTGCTTGTCATTCCGGTCGTGATCGCTGCCAGGCGCAACCACGAAAGGGCAAGCCAATCGCACCTGGCGTACTTCTTCGCCATCGGCTTCGCATACATGGCTGCGGAGATAGCTGTTATTCAACAACTGAGCCTGCTACTCGGCCATCCAGTCTACGCAGTTGTTGTCGTGCTATCTGCCTTCCTCGTATGCTCAGGAATCGGGAGCGCCTGGAGCGACCGAGTTCCCATCTCTCGGACGTGGCTAGTGAACTCCAGTCTGCTAGGATTCCTGATTGTGTTTGCCGTGGCACTCCTCTCCTTCGTGCATCTGCTACAGCCCACACCAATGATCGTGCGTGTTTTCTTGGCGGCGGTTCTCATCTGCCCCGTCGCATTCGTGATGGGCATGCCATTCCCACACGGCCTCCGACTACTGGCAGGCGACTCACACATTCAGGTCGCGTGGGCGTGGGCAGCCAATGGATTCGCATCTGTAGTTGCGGCACCGTTGGCTGCGTTGATTGTCTTGGAGAGAGGGTCACCAGAGCTTTTTCTATTTGCTGCGATCGCCTACGGCGTAGCTGGCGTGCTGGCCAAGCCGCAAAACGCAGAGAAATCTGGGAGTTTTACGTGATCTTTATTTTCCCTTCACGCACTCTGATTACTGTCACCGCGCACAATTCGGTGTAACAACACAATCTTAGCCTTGGCACCCACGGGGAATGGAGAATGCCACGATGCAAAGACTATTAGGTCTGATCTTGTTTGCTGTCCTTGTACCTAGCCTTTCTACCGCGCAACTCAACTCAGACTCGACGCACTCGACCGCAGACACAGGCTCCGTTTCCTATCTGACGTCGACGCTGCCTGTTGCCACTCTCGACAGCGACCCGGTTATCGACCCTCCTCCAGCGCCGCAGGCCGAGTTGCCGAGCGCACTTCGTGGACTCAAGGTCGGAACCAAGACATACATCCGATACGAGTATATTGAGGAAGACGACGGTGCCGGCGGGATTAATGATATCTCTCGGTTCAACCTGAAGCGCGGTTACCTCGACGTCAGCAAGACCATAACCGACTACCTCAGTTTCAGAATCACCCCTGACGTCCATCAGGACGACTCAGGCGATTGGAAGCTGCGCATCAAGTACTTCCACGCCAGATTCACGATGGCTGGGAATGAGGTGTTCGGCAAACCATGGGCCGAGGTTGGCATAGCACATATGCCGTGGCTCGACTTCGAGGAGCACATCAACCTATTCCGGATGCAGGGAACCATGTTCATGGAGCGGAACAAGCTGTTCAACTCCGCGGACCTCGGTGTCATGTTTGGAGCGAATCTTGGATCCGAGCTTCCGGCAGAATATAGGGACAACGTCAATAGCAGTTATGCGGGCCGCTGGGGTTCATTCCAACTGGGCGTGTTCAACGGTGGCGGTTATCACGGCGAAGTAAAAAACAACAGGATGGCGTTGGAGGGACGCCTGACCATTCGTCCCTTACCTGATGTAGTACCCGGCCTCCAATTCTCAGCTCTCGGCATCAGCGGTAAAGGCAACATCGCGGACACCCTGGGCACACCCGCTCCCGACTGGACCGTATTCAACGGGATGGTCAGCTTCGAAAGCCAGTATTTCAACGCGACCGGCCAGTACTACACCGGAACCGGCAACCAAAAGGGGAACGCGGTTGACGTCAACGGAAACGGCCTCGATCAAAACGGATATTCCTTCTTTGGCGAGTTTCGGGTGCCGGAACACAAGGAGTACTCGGTCTTCGCGCGTTACGATCGTTTCAACACCGACGCGAACAGCGCGACAGCCGACGTTCGCCAGCGCTTCATCGGTGGGTTTGCATGGCAGTTCTTCAAAGGCAACTACTGGGTTGTCAACGTCGACCGGCTGCAGCACTCTTTACCCGGCGTGGCAACGGAATACAGTATTGAGGTGACGCTACAGATGGTGTACTAGGAACTGCGGAGGGAGGGGCGGGAGAAGCGGGAGGGGCGGCAGGTAGTAGATCTACCTGCCGCTTTTTTTGTGTCCCTAACCCCAGAGGCGATCCAAGAACTTCAGCGCGGTTCCGTATGCGAGCGCCTGCTTTTCCTCTTGCCCTATATCCGAGCTGAAGGACGCCAGGATCTCCTGGTATTTCCCGGCGTTCTCGTGCGATGGATGGTAGAACGGTACCCTGCCCTGATCCAAGGAGTTCTTCCAATAGAAGAAGTCGGCACCGAAACACAAGGCGTCACCAAGGCCGAGTTCGTATCCGTAAAGCACATGGCGTTCCAAGTAGGATGGATCGTCCAAGTCGACGAACGCTCTGACGAAGTTGATTCCGATCACACCACCACGCTGCACGATTTCCCGAGCCAGCCAATCCGGGAGATTCCGTGCATGATCGCAAACGGCCCTGAAGTTGGAATGACTTGCCAAGATGGGCACGCTCAGTCCCTTCGCATCGATGTGATCCACGATTCCCCGTGCCAGCGCGTCGCTCGCGTGAGACAGGTCGATCGCGATGCCCGTGCCGCTCAGGTGGTCGAGCAGCGCTTTGCCGTCGTCGTGCAGGCCGGTGTCCGTCATGTTGCCACCACCAAAACGGTTGGCGGCGTGGTGGGTCATGGTGATGTACAGCACCTTCTTGGCCTGCCGGACAAGCTGTTCGAGGCGAGTGAACGCCTTGTCGAGCGGCTCGGTTTCAGTGCATAGAGCAGAGGCATTCTCGATCGCGGCTATCACGCCGGTACCGCCTGCAGTTAGTGCTCCTGATGCCTGTTCGGAGGTCAACACGTGATGGAACGAACCACTGTATTCTGAAGGAAGGTTCTGGAACCGGCCGAACTCATCTGCAGCTAGATCGACACTGCGCGACTCGGTTGGCACGTACGCAGCAAGTACCTGCAGCTTCACATTTCCCTCGCTCAGAAACGGCGTCGCGCAGTCGATATCGTCGGTGTTATCTGGTGTGGCCCCATCGACGTTCGCAAGATATGACAGTAGGTCGCAGTGGAGGTCGACGATTGGGAATGGCACTGAATCGAAACGTACGTTTGTCATTCAAGATTCCTTACCGATGGCGGAATAGCCTTTATCTCGTCTCAGGACATCAGATTGGTGTACGGCTGAGGAACATCGAACCTTGAACTTTGAACATCCAACGTCGAACGGGTGTTGTTGATAGTCCCCGTTCGATGTTCGACGTTCGATGTTCGACGTTCCCCCGCCCTACCGCAGAGTTATCAGCCCCACCTCCGCCGCACTCTCCAAGTACTGCAACACCGCTTCTGCAGCAACAACGCCGTAGTAGTGCGCACCCGCCTCACGGGCTTCGGCAGCAACAAAACGATAGACATCCAGGCCGCTGCGTTCGCCATTCACGGCGTTCAAGAGCTCGTGTGCCATCAATCCGTGCAGTCCGCGTACGCCTGATATACGTCCGCGACCAGTCAGGAATTCGATTGGGCCAGCGATGATGGAAGGCTGGAGATCTGCCAGCCTACTCTCGGTTTCGGACTCCTGTTTGCGGGGTACGCGCCGTTGTCCCGTTACCTGCCTGTAGGCGAGCTGCACGTCACGCATGCCTTGTTCTTCGCGCCGCGCGAGTGCTTCCAACAGGCCGGCTACCGAGTTCTCCAATGAAGGATCGATCTCAACCAAAGAACTGATCGCAAGCCTCTCTCGCTCTGCTGCGTACCACATTTGGTCTACGGCATTTTGGTACGCGGTCTCCTTGTCCTCCGAGTTGGCAATCCAAGTCTGAGCAAGCCGTAGGTTGCGACCGAGCCTCTCCATTCCACGCCCCACCGTCTGTGCAGCAAGCGTGGGCGCCATTGCACCGTCGGCCGACCCCATTATGTAAGCCATGAGAGCCACCGCCGCAGCATTCCTGCCCAACTGCGTGCGGTCTACGTTCCAGAGATCGTCATCGCTGGAGTGGATGAAACGGTCGGGCATGTTGGTGAAGCTCGTCCCGGGCACTCCGATCGGAGCCTCATTGAAGGTCATGTGATCGCTGCTGCCGTGGAAGAAGATCATCTCGGCGTTGTACCTATGTCGGCTACCGAGGTGCGCCATATGGGGTTCGGGATAGAACGGAGTCCCGGCCTGGAACTGCGCTAACTCGAATTTGTTGACCGTCACCATATACTCTATCACCGACTCGACCACATCGTTAAAGAAGTGGAACCTGGCAGCCGGTACTCTCGTAATATTCTGCTTCCGCATTACATCCTGCGCTTGATTGGCGCCGACCATGTCTTGGTTGATGTTCACCCACATCTCATTGTGAGCTTCAGGGTGATCAGCAAAATACTGGCGCTGGCTCGAGATCTCCGTCACCCACCAGAACCTGATATTGCGTTTGGGCCTCGGGATCCGTCCTTCTTCGATCAGCCGATTCAGTGCACGGCCGATTTCGAGCATGCTGCCGGCACCGCTCGCGTCATCATTGGCCGATTGTGCTTCCTCTTGGAGATGGGAGGTAAGAACCACATCCTGACCCAATCCGGGCTCCGTGCCGCGAATGTACCCCTCCACCATCACCTGCCACGGTTCGGTCCCCTGCTGTGACTCAAACGAGGCATCCACCACCGCTTGCACCATCACCGGCTCGTCGGCGGCAGCCAGCATATGGCTGAGTCTCACACCTTGACGCGCTGAAATACCGAACGCAAAGGTTGGCTCATATCCGTCCGAGTCCTGGCTCGGCGAGACCCTTATCCACCGTAGTTGGTCGGGTCGGGATAACCCCGCTCCCGACCTACCGCTCATTGGAGAGAATGGGCTCGGATACCAGAGTACTCCCAGCGCACCACGATTACCAACGAACTCTCGCATTACCGCGCCGAGGTCTCCATATGTCATGACGACTCTGCCTGACACGTCAACACCGTCGTAGTCGGCCGGAGTACCGGCACCGATATCGACCAATTCACCAGTCACGTCAGTAGGCCGACTGTAGTCAGCCAGATGTAGCACGGACTGTATCGTGCTTGCGATCCGTTCGGGCTCAGGTTCAGTTATCCATAAGTCAGCAAACCGGGCGTTCCACGGCGGAGTTGCATAGGCTTGTTTGATCAGCTGAACATCGGTTAGGCCGACCTCACGTGCCGTCTGCTCCATGTACTCGGCAACGCGCCAAAGACCATCCGATCCTCCCCGTGGCCTGTGGAACTGCGTCTGGAAGCGGATGTGTTCGTACGCCGCATCTCCAGAGACTTCCTGCGTGATCTGACGGGTGTATTCCGGGTTGAGCACCGGAAGGTTTTGTGCGGAGACAACGCTGAAAAACCCGAAAACGCTCAACGCGATCGTCACTCCAAACATCTGATTCAAAACTCTCGACATACATCCTCCCATACCATATCAGAACGAGGCCGGATCCCATGCGATTACATAGTGCTCAATAATCGGTTGGCGGCAGACCGAGCACAATCCACAAGTTCATCACAATCAAAACTTGCCCCGCCATGCCGTCGGTGCGAGAATGAACTGCCCCCTTCCTGGAGCGTTTATGACTCCCTCAAACATTGACTTGCTCATCACAGTGCTTGGAGCGCTCGCCGGCGGTGCCATGGGGCTCGGAGCCATCAAGATCATTGTGAGTGCGTGGATTCGGAAGAAGGAACTCGCTTCAGGCGGAGAAGATCTGGAGAGACTCATTGAATCGGTGGAGGCTCTGAGATCGGAGACGGCGTATATGCGGGATCACATTGGAGCCGAGATCTCTGATGTGCACGAACGCCTGGAATTCGCCGAACGTATGCTTACGAGAGGATCCGCGAAAAACAAATGAGCGAACAGAAGCCAACACAGACCGTGCGGTACGACGTTCCCGCCGCTAGAGCCGCGATAGCTGATATCGCCATTCAAACGCCGATGCTCTCATCCGGCGCGTTAACCGAACTTGTAGATACGCCGGTCACACTGAAATTGGAGAACCTTCAAGTCACTGGTTCGTTCAAAGTGCGTGGCGCGTCGAACAAGATCCTTTCGCTCTCAGACGAAGAACGGCAACGCGGCGTCGTTACTTGCTCCAGTGGGAACCACGGACATGCCGTGTCATACGTGGCAGGTTCCCTGGGTATCCCCGCCACTGTCGTCGTACCCGAATGGGTCGACGCGTCGAAGCTCGAAGCAATTCGGCGTTTTGGAGCGAAAGCAGTTCTCCACGGCAAGACCTACGACGAAGCAGAAGAACATTCGTTCGAGCTGGAGCGAGAGGACGAGTTGGTCTTCGTCCATCCATTCGACGATCCGTACGTTGTTGCAGGCCAAGGTACCATTGGCCTCGAGATGCTGGAGCAATTGCCGTCCATGGACGTTGTGGTGGTTCCGCTCTCTGGAGGAGGGCTGATCGGTGGTATTGCCTACGCGGTAAAATCTGCGGACCCGACAATTCGGGTCATAGGAGTCTCCGCCGAGAACGCTCGAGTGATGTACGAAAGCCTCAAACTCGGGCAACCCACTGCGTTTCCGGAAGACGAGACGGTAGCCAGCGCACTATCCGGCGGCATCGGTCTCGATAACGAACACACATTCGGACTCGTGCGGGATTATGTTGACGAACACGTGCTCGTCACCGAAGACGAGATCAAGGACGCCATGGCCTTCGCCGCGAAGGAACAGAAGCTGGTGGTCGAGGGCGGTGGCGCAGTCGGTATTGCTGCGGTTTTGGCTGGAAAGGTTGGTCGGAGAGGTTGGAGCTTGGGCGTGGTGGTGAGCGGCGGGAACATTGATATGAATAGTTTCGGGGAGATAGTGGGGCGTGAGTGAGCTGCTCAAGCTGATGAATTCTGACTAGTGTGACTCGTCGGAAAACAAACGGGGAGCGAGCGCTCCCCGTCTGTCATACATCGATTTGTCTTACGCGGGTGTCAGGACGCGCGCACGAACGGTGCGGTGAGCACGATTCGAATTGCTGCGCCAGCGTCGAGCATCACCTTGTCGCCTCTGGTGGCAACCGCAATGCCGACACCAGCGGCTGTTCCAACTGCCGCTCCCACAAGCGTACCGGTCCTGTTTCCGCCGATGAGACGGCCGGCAATGGCACCAACCGCCGCGCCAGCACCCACCTTTGCTGCCTCACCTAGGCCGATGTCGTCCGCTTCGGTCCTAGCACCGATGCTGTCGGTGCGCGCCTGAAGCGAATAGGTATCTCCACCAAAGCTGACCTGTTCGAAAGTGAGTAGCATGACCTCGGTTGTGCCGGTGCTGTCGGTCACTTCGGTTTTGGTGAGCGTCCCGTGGAACAAAGCTCCCGCGGGGATGACCTCTCTGCCTCGCGTATCGTAGAGCCCTTCCGTCGCAGTAGCCATAATCATCGAGCCCACGGCGTCGTCATTCAGCTCGACCGTATCCGAAGCGCTGAGCATAACGGTTGTGCCCTCGTCGAGCGCCGGCGGTGGTAAAGGCCTGGCCGGAGGTGGCGCGGGTTCTTCGGGTTGCTGCTCGGCTTCTGCAATTGCGGTGTCACCCAGCGTGGCGATTGACTCGGCTGGCGGAAGATTCAAATCGCGCTCCGAATCCGCTTCCCCGCCACTGCAGGCGCCAAACGCCAGCAAAACGAACGGAACGACCGGGAATAAACGTGTGCTGCGCATGGTGCAGCCTCCTTGTTGGTCCAACAAAAGTGGATGGCAGCTGCGCCTCAGATACTGAACGATTGTCGCGACTGCCAGACTATTCATAGATTCGAGTACTTAATATAAGGAAATACCGCCAACTATCTACTCACCACCACAAACCACCTGCACCTTGGAATTTCGCCAAAAAGTACTCGCTTACGTAATCCCCGGCGGATCATATCTCGGGGGAGCCGGTACTATCTCTCAAGTCGGTATTGACAAACTTGGTTTCCCTTAGACAAACTGAGGGACAGATGGTTGATTCGGGCTCAGTCGGAGGTGGAGCGAAATGACGAACGTTATGGGAGTTGTGGGTGTTGTAGCGTTCCTCGCTTTAACAGGGTGGTCACTCGGTGAACGTAACGTCAGGCGAAACCACCAAAACGAAGACAGGGCTCGCGATTTTGTTGCTGCAGCGAAACGCGGAGACGAAAATGCGGTTCGCAGAGCACTCGAAAGCGACTCCACGCTCGCTCACGCGGTCGACGTACAAGGAATGACTGCACTCGATTGGGCTGCCACTCGGCGGCACTGGCACATCTTCACGCAGCTGCTGGATAAGGGAGCTCCGGTCACTCGAGTAGGAGCGGACGGAGGCACAGTCTTGCACCGGGTTGCCCATCACGATCGCCCCAACATGATACAACTTCTCATTGATGCTGGCGGCGACGTCACCACTCAGAATCGGTGGGGTCGTTCGCCCCTGCACGTGGTGGCCCGACGCGGCTGTCCAGCAGTGGCTTTGCTCCTGATTGCTGTTGGGGCCGATCTTCATGCAACGACCAATGAGGGATGGACCCCGCTACATGTTGCGTTTCGCGCCGGCCAACCGGAGATGGTCGACCTGCTGCTAAATGCGGGTGCCGACCCAAATCAGCGCGACGCCGAGGGGCTGGTGCCGGCGGATCAGGAGTTCGAGCGCCCTCTTGAAATCCCGATCGATGATGCAGCACTGTTCGAGTATCAGGGTTTGTTCGACGTGGATGAACACTTCCACTTCAAAGTATGGGTTGAAGACGGCCGCCTGATGCTCCAGGACTTCGGACCTGACGAACTCTATGCAACGGGCCCTGATTTCTTCTACTGCAGGTCTGAACCCTGGAGCGTGAAGTTCTCTCGCGACGGTGCTGGGAATGTGAATGAGATCGAAGTGCTCTTCTTGAGGCGAGCAGTCCGAGGCTCCAAGCGCGAACACCCGTTGTACGTCGGTTCTCAGGCATGCAGGAGCTGTCACATACGTCAGGAGCATGGGAACCAATTTTTACCGTGGGTGAGCAGTCGACATGGGGCGGCACACTGGCGACTAGCGACACAGTGGTCACTCGAGCTTGCCCGCTTTAGACCACATTTCCAGGACATGGAAAACCCGCAAACCGACGGTCGCTGCTTGCTTTGTCACGTTACCGGCGCGCAAGATCCGGATGCACTGTTCGCCGCGAGTTTCGATAAGAGCGAGGGCATTGGGTGCGAGAGCTGCCACGGTCCGGGTTCTATATACATGGCATCGAGCGTCATGCGCGACCACGAGGCTTTTGTTGCCGCCGGCGGCAGAACACCCTCAGCGGAGACCTGTCGCGGCTGCCACCGCAATCCGGACAGGTTCTCATTCGACGAATGGTGGCCGAGGATCGCTCATGCTGGGCCGGGAGGTTAGCCGCTGGAGAACGCGGATGGACGCAGACAACAGCGGGAATTTGATCGGCCACCCAACCCCTGCAAACCTCCGGGTCCTTCCGCGGCCAATCAAAAACTGATGATGAAACCTGATCTGAACTCGACTAGGTTATTTAGAGCACCAAAGGCAAGAAGAGAGATACTGTGCCCACGTACGACTACGTCTGTGAAGAATGCGGTAGCGCATTCGAGGTTCGAGCGTCGATTTCCGCGTATTCAGAGGGTTGAATCCGAACTGCACTGGATGTGAGTCGAGCAAGGTCGCTCGTACGTTTCAGTCGGTCAACGTCCTCACCAGTTCGCGCATCGGCGCTGGGTCAGGAGCACGCTCATCCTGTGCAAGTGCGGGGGGGTGTCCGCCCGGCTGCAGTTGCTGAGCTGTAGCACGAAACAGCTTACGTATAACGGCTCAAGGCAAATCCCAGCTGTCGAGCTTCATCGCCTGCGCGGCGTCGAGCAATCTCGTGTCGTAGCTGGCGACCCGCACGTGTTGTCCCTGTTCCCTGATGAAATCCGCAGAGGCAAGATGCAGAGCATCTAGAGTTCGTACCTGCACCGGAAACGGCTGGAATGCACGCTCGAGAACCGGCGGTGCGAGTTCCAATATCGCCAGCCTACCGATCAACAACCTGGCGGCCTCTCCATGTGACTTACCAAGTTTGCGCGCGTGTAATCGGTTCCAGACTTCGTACTCCAGCATTCTGCTGCTGATCAGTGTTTCTCGCCACAACGCATCAGGAGGGCGCCGATCTTCAGCTAGCAACTGTGCTAATACCACTGAGGTATCGACGTAGATCACCGGGCATCTCGATCTTCGGCCAACTCGTCCAATAGTGCCGACAGAGATGCCACCGGGACACTATTCGGCAGTTCACCGGATGCAGCGAATGGTGCCGCGACCCACCCATTCCGAACAGCCTCCGCAAGCAATACATCTGCAATCATCGTCGAGCGTTCGGGCCTGGGCGGTGCCAGTTCTGCAACGACCTTGTCATGATCTGTCACAAGAACGGTTTCTCCAGCCTTCACGAGTCGGATATACTCACTCAGCCTGTTCTTCAGAACCTTGATTCCCACGGCGCGCATGCGCCCAAAGTAGCTACATGTAGCTACTTCTGCAACTGCTTCGTGTGACGACTCACTCTTCCTCATCGCCGGCTGCTGCCCCGACCTCTGGAGGTTTGGGCGGGTTGATCAAGTGCTTCCAGATGTAGAACAGAGCACGTCCCCGCAACGCATCTAGTTTCTGCTGCGTCTTATCGGGTATCAGACCCATGACGTGAGCGATGTTCAGGTGATAGCTAACCTCCGACAGGTGCCCCGCCGACATCCCCGCGCACTCTCGAAACATCGTCTTGTTTCCAGTTCCGGCGCCCCGCGCCAGTTTGGAAGCGGCGAGTAAGGCTGCGAGTCGGAGTTGGTGCGCGATATCTGGCTCGGAATCGAGCATTGGTTTCGTGGCTTCGTATACGCCGAGTGTGAGTTGATGACACACCTTCCAGGCGTCGAGCTTTTCGTATGCTTGCATGGCGACAAGCTAGGAAGGAAGCGGCACCAACACACAACCAAATCAGCGCCATCAGGTGCAAAAAAACGAGCCGTTACTTGTTCAGCCACGGTCCTTCCAGTTCCACCACTTTAACCGCTCGGTCTCGTAGGTCTCATTGTCGGCGCAATACACGGCACAGCGGAAGACATATAGAATGCATCTGTCGATATGGGAGTCACGCAGTGCGCACAGTTCTCGGTACATACGTTCGGGGTCCGCGCCGCTCAGATCAGCGACTTCTGCGTACCCGAGGTCTCGCAAATCCTTCGATATGCTAGGGCCGACTCCTGGTATCGACTGCAGATCTCCGACAATTGGTTCTTTTGGTGATTTCATAACGCAGTTTCAGCGTTGGTATCCATTTCGAAATCCCCCGACACCTCATAACGGCCCTCAGCCATCAGCGTCGGGTAGTGCTTTTCCCAGGTTGCGATCAATAGATCAAACGGTAGGTCAGCAAATTGTCCATGATCGAATACGTACTCCATATACCTCTGGCCGACCCTGTCCGACTGCTGGAGTAACGCATCATCAACACCGTCGAACTCGAGTGGCTGCACGTTGAAGCGCTCACAGAGTGATCGGTTGAATGCAGGAGTGGCCTTCACCCATCTTCCGCCCAAGAAAAACTCGGTGTAGCCGTGAAACGCGAAAACGTCTGTCTTCATGATCTGCCTGAGGCGTTCGGTGTTCAGATGGTTCTTCACGTCGGCAAATCCGAGTCGGGTGGGTATGCCCTTTACTCGAGCAGTCGCCGCAAGCAAAACGGCCTTCGGGATGCAGAAACCATACTTGTTCTCGAGGGCCGTGCTTGCCCGCATTCCTTCAGGCCGAAGATCGATGCTGTAAGGATCATAGCGGATGTCGTCTCGAACCGCGTAGAAGAGTGCCTTGGCGGTGTCGATATCGTTCGAATCGTGATCGGTCACGTCGTTTGCGTACTCGACCACACTAGGATGTTCGCTCTCGATGAAGAACGTCGGCCGAAGGTACTCCGACATGTCATTTTGTTGAGTTGAATCCGTCACTAAGCATCTCGTGTTGATGTTGTTGACTGCACTCAATCTAAGTCGGCGGGAGCCTTGCCGCGGAAGTAAGCTGAGTGACGCGGATCTTCTTCTGGGGTTGGGCGGGGGCAACCGTCAAACGCGTTTTCCGCGTTCCTCCGCGTTGTTCAGCAGCCAAATCCATAACAATGACGTCGATGCTGCTACCCCGGCTGGGTCGCGGAGACAGGTCCCCAGTGTATACTACTCCGAACGTTAAAATGGACATGTAACAATCGGGGGTCCTATGATCCGCAGCCACTATCACAGATTCGTATCGACTTTTGCTTTGTTGGTTGTGGCGGCAGCATTGCTGACGCAAACGACATCGGCCCAGCAGTCGTCTGTTCCGACACCAGAGTCGATGCTCGGTTTTATACCGGGTGCTGATTTCCGGTTGGCTACTTACGATGAGTCATTAGCGTATTTCAGACAGCTCGACGCCACGAGTGACCTGCTGACTCTGGTCGAAGTAGGCCGTACGTCGGAAGAGCGGGAGTGGTATTTCGCCCTAATCTCCAGCCCCGACAATCTT
This sequence comes from Gemmatimonadota bacterium, assembly GCA_039589395.1. Lineage (GTDB taxonomy): Bacteria > Gemmatimonadota > Gemmatimonadetes > Gemmatimonadales > GWC2-71-9 > JBDGYW01. Next base: position 24,292 of record JBDHHK010000004.1, on the reverse strand, counting down.
GCGAACGTCGAACGCTATCGAGAGATCGCCCAGCGTCTGGCGCACCCGGCAGGACTGACGGACGATGAGGCCCGTCAACTCTCTCTCGAAGGCAAGGCGATCGTTCATATCGATGGCGGACTACACGCGACTGAGGTTGCCGGTGCACAACACACGATCCAGCTGGCATACGACATCCTCGCCGGCGCAAACAATCCCAGGACAGCCGCGATCCTAGACAACGTGATCCTGATGCTTTGGCCCTCTGCCAACCCGGACGGTCAGAACATAGTAGCAGATTGGTATCACTCAAACGTCGGCACACCATACGAGATTTCGTATGCGCCAGTGCTATACCAGAAATACATAGGTCATGACAACAATCGTGACGCCTACATGCTGAATGTGCCGGAGTCGCGTGTGATAGCGCGTACGTGGCGGCACTGGGAACCGCACGTAATCTTCGTCCATCACCAGAGCTCTCCGTTCCCAACCCGGATCTGGCTGCCACCGTTCGCTGAGCCCATCGCCTCGAATGCACCTCCGTTGATGTCTCGAACGGTCAACATGATTGGAATGGCGATGGCGCAGGGCCTAGAACAGAACGGCCAGGAAGGTGCGACACATATGGAGCCCTTCGACGCCTGGTATCCCGGTTACATCGACTACCTGCCGATGCTGCAGCACATTGCGGCGTTCTGGACGGAGACCGCGCTCTACAGATATGCAACGCCGCATTTCTACACGATCAATGACTTTCCAGCGCGTGCACGTGATCTCCGCCCCCAGACTCTGTACGCAAGCCCCTGGAAAGGGGGGTGGTGGCGACTGCGCGACGGCGTCGAGTATATGGTGACTGCCTCTTACTACACACTCGACTACGCCGCCAAATACCGGGAAGATCTGCTCTACAACCGCTACCAGTCGGGTAGAGATATCATTCGCAAATTCGAGCGGGAACCACCATACGCGTATTTCATTCCTCAAGACCAACGCGATCCGGTAGCACCCGTCGAACTGCTGAGAAGACTTGCGTTCCTCGGGGTCGAGGTCAACAGACTCAACTCGGCCATTTCCTTCGACGGTATCAGCTATCCCGCTGGGACTTGGGTGATCCCCATGAACCAGGAGTTTGCCGAGGTCGCACGCGGGGTGTTGGGTGTACAGACATATCCCGACCTGCGTGAGTTTCCAGAAGGACCACCCGACCAACCATACGATGCGGCGGGTTGGACCCTTCCGTATCAAATGGGAGTTCGTGTGAATGCGGCGGCTTCGCCGCTCACCGATGAACTGCGGTCCGCAATGACGCCCGTTGTCGGCGAGGCAGTTGACTGGCGCAACGTCCAAGGGATAGGGACTTCTTTCGACAGCCCTATGGGCGTGGGATTCGACACAGACGCCACGGCGGTGGGGATCATTCCGCTGCCCGGAAGAACAACCGGATCGGGTTCGAACCTGGCCGTAGATCCAGCTCAGAACAACTCGTTCCGCGCCATCAACCAGGCCCTAGGGGAAGGCGGCAGCGTCCGATTTGAAGCAGGATCACCAGGGGCAGCAGGCGACCCCGGAACTAGCGGACGGTATGTCATCAGCGGTGTATCGAGGTCGACCGCCAACCAGATGGTCAGGGACCTTGCGCTTCGTGCCGAGTGGACGGGTTCAACGAGAGGGTCGCCGGTCCGCAGTCGCATTGCACTCTATCGCCCATGGCGACCCAGCATGGACCAAGGATGGTCGAGGTGGCTGTTGGACTCATATGGCTTCGACTATGCTCGCATCACCAACGCAGATCTCCATTCCGGTAATCTGCGAGACCGGTTCAACGTCGTTCTGCTACCGGCCGAACGACCGCAGAGTCTGCTCAACGGCAATGCGAAGGGATCGGTGCCTCCAAGATACGAGGGCGGCATTGGAGATATCGGAGTGCGCGCACTCGACCAGTTCGTGCGTGACGGCGGCACATTGGTGTGTCTCAACAACAGCAGCGAGTTTGCTATCGAGCAACTCCACCTTCCAGTGAAGAACGTGGCTGCCGGTATCCCCAGGGATCAGTTCTACGTCAGCGGCTCGATACTCGAGGTTATGACCGACCCATCACATCCGGTTATGGCAGGCATGCCCGAGCGAGCGCCGGTGTTCGTGGGTTACAGTCCGGTGTTCTCGACGCTCGACGGGTTCGAGGGTGCGACACTCGCCAAATACCAAGAGAGTGGGTCACCGCTGCTCTCGGGGTACCTGCTTGGCGAGGAACATCTCAACGGATACGCCGCCGCTCTAGATGTCTTGCACGGCGACGGGCACGTAATATTACTGGGCTTCCGACCGCAATGGCGGGGTCAGCCTTTTGGGACGTTCAAGGTACTCTTCAATTCATTGCTCTACGGCGGAAGCGTATCTGCGAGCGGCTTTTCCAACGCAGAGTTTTGGACCGCTCCGAAAGAGAGTGAGGAAACAGAAGAGTCCGGCCGCAGATAGACATCGATCTTCACTTAGGTTAGTACGCCCGCGTTGGCTTCTGCCGGCGCGGGCGTTTTTGCGCCACTAGCTTGAGACAGCAGTCCCTATGGAAGATCCCATCTTGATGAACGTCTCCATCCCCTGCGCGCTTGCAGAGACGAGGTCCTGGTCGAGTTGCAGGTGGTGTTTCTGAATCAGCATTACGACGGTCGAACCACCAAACCGGAAACACCCCTTCTCGCCACCCCTCTCCACTCTTCCTGGTCGGTACGTCTGCGCAATAGTGCCAACGGCAAACGCTCCAACTTCTATCAGCACAACGCGCCCGAAGTTGTCGCTTTCGAGGTAAGTAATCGTTCGCTTGTTCTTGAAGCTCGGCGCGTTGTTCTCGAGAGCAAACGGGTGTACGGAGTGGAGGCGCCCGGGAACAACGCGCGTTTCGGATGCGATGCCGGAGTCCGGAAAATGGAAACGGTGGTAATCACACGGAGCCAGGCGAACGATCACCGCAACCCCACCCAACAATTCCGCTGCCTCCTCTCGATCACCCCACAGATCGTCCAACCGAACAGAACAGCCTTTAATCCTGAATTCCTCCCCTTCGATTTTCGGGAACACGAACGTACGACCGTCGGCGGGGCAAACAAACCGATGCGGTGTCCGATCAATAGGTCTCGCACTGGGCTTGAGTCGCCTGCAAAAGAATTCATCGAGCGAGCGGTATTCCGCCACTGGTAGCTCGGCTTCCTCGACATCGATGCCCAGGCTTTCAATGAACCCGGGGATCTTGGCGGCGCTCGAGCGCCGACGGTTAAATGCACCATACAAACGGCTGAGTAAACCCTGCGGCAAGATTCGCATGAGGATTCTCCCTGGAACCGTTCGATAGGCGAATTTGAGTGCAGAGCGACCGTATATGGTCTCCTCAAAGACAACGCCAGTCTCCCTGTCGAGCACCTGCAAAGCTCCGTTAGCGGAATCCAGTCATACCTCCACCTCGTAGTGTACCAATAGAATCGGACCTTTTTGTCAGCAATGCAAATTCACGATACATTTGGCTCGGTTCGTTCCAATTCCATACCACAGTGAAGGGCCCATGTTGCAACTCACTTGGATCTTGGGAGACCTAGAGAATGGCCGACGCCGTTAGCCTAGAGTTCCTCGAGCTTCAGGAAGCCGTTGCCGGCCGCTATTCCCTGGAGCGAGAGCTCGGCCGCGGTGGTATGGGGGTCGTTCTCCTCGCCCGAGATGTGGCTCTGGACCGCCTCGTCGCCATCAAGCTCTTGCCATCTGACTTGGCAAGACAGACTGCTTTGCGCGAGCAGTTCCTAAAGGAAGCGCGCACGGCGGCGGGCCTGTCACATCCCAACATCGTACCGATCTACTCGGTAGAGGAAAACGGTGATCTCGTTTTCTTCGTGATGGGTTACATCGACGGGGAAACGCTCAAGGAACGGGTAGAGAATTCCGGACCGCTGTCACCCCGATTTACCATGAAGCTGGTTCAAGAGATCGCGTGGGCATTGGGTTATGCGCACCAATGTGGAGTCGTGCATCGCGACGTGAAGCCTGATAACATCTTGATCGAGCGCGCGAGCGAACGAGCATTGATCGCCGACTTTGGCATTGCCCATGTCACTGCTGGCCAAGGTTCCGCCTCGGACGGAGAGGTCATAGGTACGGCAAGGTTCATGAGCCCAGAGCAAGCGTCCGGCGAGCCGGTCGATGGCCGGAGCGACCTCTATTCCCTCGGCGCCACCGCATTCTTTGCCTTGACTGGTCGAGCACCATTCGAGGCGAAAAGCGTACCAGCGTTGTTGGCCAAGCACGTTACACAACCGGCACCGAAGATCGAGTCGTTAGAGCCGGCGATTCCTCCCAAACTCGCAGAGGTTGTTGATCGTTGTCTGGAGAAGGAACCGTCGAAACGGTTCGCGAATGGTGATGACATGGCCACAGCGATCTCTGACGCGAGGGGTCGCGAACTGCGAGCCCCGCCGATCGTACGCAACTTCCTCCGAAATGCCGAGGTGAGTACTGCCATAATCATTACAATGCTGATCTTCTCCCCTGGTGAGCCGGACCAGCTAACCGGGCTCCACTTCCTCTCACTCATCCTTTTGGGACAACTGGTGATTGCCGCACGCAGGGTTTTGGGAGCTGGGTACACATTCGACGACATCCGTGCGGCACTGCTCGCAGAATCGCAGATTCAGGAGGAGGAAGCGGAGGCGGTTCGAAAGGGCAAGTGGATGCGGCGGTTCAACGGAGCCTGGAATCGGATTTGGGCGAGTGGCGTCGGGAGGGTGTTCTTCAAGCTAGCTGCGATCCGAATGTCGGAATCGGCACATACGCCAATGCCGTCCACCGACGCAACCGAACTCGTGTTGGGACGCGCAGCAACGGATGTCTACGACGAGCTTCCCCCCGATCTCCGGGAACAAGTACCAGAGGTACCCACACTAATCCGCAGGTTGGAGCGCGACGCCGAGGTGCTTCGGAGAGTAGGTGACACGGGCGAGGATCTCACGGCGGCCGTGGCGGCACTCGAAAACGTACGTTTGGCAATGCTCCGGGTTCAAGCAGGCGCGGGCTCGATACAGGACTTGACATTACAGCTCGAGCGAGCGCAGGAAGTTGGTGATAGGATTGATTCGGAGTTGTTGGGAAGGGAGGATGTGGAGCGGTTGTTGAAGTAGAGCTACATCCCTTCCCCAACAAGCCTAGCTATCCGTGCCCTCAAATCAGACACGATCGGCTGGAGCTCGGGATCGGAATCGTTCCAGAGCTCCACGAGGCGGTCATAGTAGTCAATCGCCTTCTCGGTGTTTCCACGAGATTCGTGGATCTCTCCGGACCTGCGGTACGCTACGGGCATCCACCATGAATCGGTGCCGTGGGGGGTATCGAGCCATTGCTCGAAGTAGATGAGGGCCGAATCGGGCTGGTGCGCCAGGTCGAAGTACCAAGCGATATCAACGAGATCGCACGATACGCACTGCCTCACTAACCGGCAGCTCGGTTTCCCGAGCCAGCCGCACCCGTAGGGACTGCCCCTCTATGAAGGGCATCATGTAATACAGCAGGTCACCCTCGGAACCGGCCGTCAAAAGCGGGACGATGTGCGGATGCTGCAACTTTGCGGCAAGTTGTATTTCGCGTTCGAACCGTTCGGCGTTGACCCCGGCGCCCATGTCAGGCGGTAGAACCTTCACCACGACCTTGCGGCCGAGCCGTGTTTCCTCGGCTAGGAAGACGCGAGACATCCCTCCGCCTCCGAGCTCGCGCTCAATCGTATACGCGTCACCCAAAGCCGATTGGAGTCGATTCAGGAGATCATCTTCGGTCATCGGAGTTCACCTTCCGAAGTGGGGCAACTCGAGATCGTGCGCGCAGGATATGGTGATTCTGCTGATCGCGAGGGTGCATTGGATTGCGTTTGGTGTATCATCGACGTCAGTCCGCTGCCCCGTTGATCAGCGGTTTGCCTCACCGATCAGCCGTGCGATGCGTTCCCGAGTATCGGCAACTTGCGGCTGCAGTTCCGCGTCGGCGTTCTGCCATAGATCGACAAACCGGTCGTAGTATTCCACGGCCTTGTCGTGCTCTTCGCGGGACTCGTAGATCTCGCCCAGACGTCGAAAAGCAAGAGGCCGTGCCCACGCCTCGATATTTGGTAAGCCCCAGTAGGTATCCAGATATTTTTCCCAATAGACGAGCACCGAGTCCGAATTGCCGGCTGCGTCGTGAGCGATGGCCATGGCACCCAGACCGCATGGCTTGCATGCGAAACCGTCGATCCCTGCGCGCATAAGTTCCAAACCTCGGTCCGTATCCCCGGCAGCGATTGTTGTCCATCCTCGTGATCGATCGAAATCACGCTGCAAATCCCGCCCAAGTTCAGGATATCCGGACTGCTCCATTTCTTGGAGGAACTCGCGCGCTCGCGCCGCATCACCTCTGAGTGCGAAGTACTGAATGATCGATTCGTATTGCCGATCCGGAACCGCCATCGAATCCATGGCTTCTGGTGTGATGACTCCTAACAGCCGTTCGGAGGGACCACGTTCAGGCATCGCCATCAGACGAGCGAATCCCCACCAGGTAGCCAATCGTTGTGCTGGCACCTCGCGCTGACGCAGGGCGGCCAACGCGTCGTCCAGGTAGCCCTCACCCTCCCTATATCGCCCTTGTGTTGCCAAAAGGAAGGCTAGCTGTTCCGAAGTACCGGCGCGCCAAGCGAGGTTCCCACTTTGCGCCTCCAGAACATTCGTCCAGTGGCGATCAGCACCTTCATAGTCTTCTTGAGCCAGGGCTAAGGTTCCCCGAGCATCCTCTACACTGGGATTGTTCGGGAACCGCTCTTCCATAGCGTCGAGTGTCTCGCCGGCCTGATCGAAATCACCCAGGTTCTTCTGCTCGAACGCAAGATTCGTGAATCCTGGCGACCATGTGGAATCCAGGTGCAGGGCTCGCTGATAGAACTCTCGCGCCCGCTCGTCATCACCCAACTGAAAGTATAGGACGCCAGAGTTGTTGAGTGCACGGTGATCTTCAGGGTACCGTTCGAGTAGAGTGCGATATGCGGCAAGGGCTTCCTCTCGCCGGCCCGTGACGTCGGTATGGTATTGCCCGATCGTGTATCCGCGCTCCAACTCGGTGAGCCTGTCACGCAGCTCGTATGCGCGTGTGGCGGCATCTCGTGCCCGACCGAACTGCTCAAAGTTGTTGGTGAGCACGGTCGCGATCTTGCGATGCGCCATGGCGAACAGTGAGTCTTCCGATATCGCTTCCTCGAGCAGTGCAACGGCTCGGTCGTTGTCACCCGAGATTTCGGCCTGTGTCGCCTGTGCGTAGAGTCGTAGAGCACGCAAGGATCCGGTGGTGACCAATTCCAGCGGAAGCGTACGGCGGATAGTGCGCAGTGACTCACCGACGCGCTCGCGCAGCTTCACCGAGAGCTCATCTACGGCCGACACCAGCTCGCCGGCGTCACCGGCGGACGCCTGTTGTGCCGTCAACACATCGCCTGTGGCAGAAACCACCCTTGCCGAAACGAGATAACCACCGGCCAACGGTACGATCTCTCCAGCGATTACTGCTTTGATGCTCTCCCGCTCGGCAATTTCGCGCGCGACCGACTCGTTCACCAGAGCATCTGGACGCAACTGCATGCGTCCCAGGCTCTCCGTCATTCGTGCAGGGTCGGCGATGCGGATCACCGGAGAATTCGAGAGGCTGATGCGAAGCAGCTCCGTTACCGTTGGACCTAGCGTCGAATCGCCTGTGCGATTCTCGAACTCAGACAGGATGATGAGTTCGCGCTCTCCCAACACACCGGTCGTCATGAGCGTGGCTGCTGGCCCTATCCCCAGGCTGCGCGTGGTCATGTAACCACCCGTCAGCACAGCCAAACCACCAAAAGCCAAAGCGCCGCCCAGAATCGCCTTACGCCAGGTGAAGTGCTTCCGTAGTCCCACGGGAGTCGTAGTGTGCAGGCCTGTGGTTGCAGCAATCGCGCGACGCTTCTCATGTCGGCCTGTAGCCAGCATGATAGGGAGTCCGATCGCAAGCAGTGTTATTGCTCCAACGAACACCCAATCGGGCAATCCAAGTGCAATCATGAGACCGTACACCAGCACTAGCGCTGCTGCGGCGGCGGCACCAAACATGGCTGCAATCCGAATGGGCGTGTGCGCTAGGCCAACTGCTTCAGGTGAGACGCCTGACAATCCTGTTACCGGGCGGGTGCTCACCGGTGTTGTACCACCTGCACTTGGCGTGGTGAGCACTTGCCACTGAGCTCGTAGCTCTGCCGCGGTCTGCCACCGATCCGCCGCGCGCTTGGCAAGGCACTTCATGATCACGCCTGCCACAGCAGGCGGAATCGTGTCGCGGTGCATGGAGATTGGATCGGGCTGCTGAGTCACGTGCGCGGCAAGCACCTGCTGAGGCGTCTTGCCGGTGAACGGAGGCCGCCCGGTGAAGATCTCGTATGCCATGGCTCCCAGGGCATAGATGTCAGCACGGTGGTCAACGTTGGGGTCGGCCGCAGCCTGTTCGGGGCTCATGTAGGCCGGGGTGCCCAGGGCAACGCCCAGCGATGTTAGCGACGTCGGATTGTCACCATTCGACGCACCTACCGCCTTTGCCACCCCGAAGTCAGCAACCAATGCATGGCCACGTGACAACATGACGTTGTCGGGCTTGATGTCGCGGTGCACCGCCCCGGAATCATGCGCGTAAGCCAGCGCGTCGGTTACTTCAATGAGAAGGCGGATTGCTTCCTCGGTCGGCTGTTCTCCCTCTCGACCCAACTTGCTGCGTAGAGATTCGCCCTCTATGTAGGGCATCACGTAATAGCGGAGATCACCCTCCGATCCGGCTGTCAGTAGTGGGACGATGTGTGGATGCTGCAGCTGTGCGGCGAGCTGAATCTCGCGTTCGAATCGTTCCGCGTTTACTCCGGCGCCCATATCGGGGGGGAGAACCTTGACCACAACCTTCCGGCCGAGTCGTGTCTCCGCGGCGAGAAATACACGCGACATTCCTCCGCCACCTAGCTCACTCTCAATTGCATACGAGTTGCCAAGAGCTTCTTGGAGTCGAGTCAGGAGATCGTTGTCGGTCATGAAAGCTCTTCGTCCGAGTTGGAGTCAATCGAGATCACAAATAGCAACAAGCAAAGATGTACTTATTTACCTATTAATGCCAGCCCCAGGAACTCAACTGTCGCCCACGCCCGGTTGCACGGCGGAAAAAAAGGCGGATGCTGCGCATTCCGCCCTTGCCGCATATCCATTTTACGCCGCCACTCTCCTCGGTCCTCTCCCGCTCCTCCCTCTCGTTCAAATCTGCTCATCTGCTCCCGCGCGCCACTGTCTCAAAACACCGATCTCGCCTCAACATTGAACCACATACACGACTTGCGTATGTTCGTGTATTCGTTTACTATTCTAATGGGACGTAACAGAAGGTTTGACACAACGGAGAATCCCGGCAGATGACAGACCACACCCCTGATTCACGAGACGCGCGTGACGGCACCGGAGACATGGTATTGACTCCCAGCCACAGACGGTTCTTCGACGCCGCGGAGCCGTTGTTTGAGCGATTCGGGTACAAGAAAACGACCGTCGAAGATGTCTGCCGCGCGGCGGGCATGAGTAAACGCACATTCTACGACCTGTTCAAAGACAAGCAGGACGTACTGTTGCAGCTCACCGAATTCGTAATCAATGACGCAACGGAGTCGTGGGAGGCCAGCATAACGGCCGACATGGATCCTCTCAACCGACTGAACTCGTTATTGGATTTCTACTCGAGAATGGTGCGCGATCACCCGTTCATGGGTGTCCTGGTTGAGGACATGGATCTCATGAGACTTTTTGGCGCTCGGACGGAAGAAATCCGGGTGAGCAGGATTGGTGGCACGCTCGACAACATAATCCAGGAAGGGGTGGCGGCCGGCCAATTCAAGCTACTCGATTCCACCGCGGCCATCTGGCTCGTGTTCGGCCTCCTGGACACTGTCTATCTGCTGATGCCACGCGTGATGAACGCACCGGGGCCGTTGGAGGATCCCGTTCTCGCCGAAGAAACCCGCCGCTTTATCGTGCGGGGACTAGGAGCTGTTGAATCATGACTTCCAACTCTACTCCCCGATGGGTTTTGACACTAACGCGTCTCGCAACTCGGAAATCTGGCTGGACGCTCGGCTTTGTCGGCCTCGTCACGGTCGTGAGCCTGGCGCTTTCCGAGCACCTACAACTACGAATGAACTGGACTGACCTGCTTCCAAAGGGAGACAGAACGGTTCAGTTGTATCGCGATGTGCAAGAGAGGTTTGGAGAGCCATCGATAGTCATTGCGCTCGAAGGCGAACGCGACGCGATAGTCGCCATGGCCGAAGAATTGATCCCAAAGCTCGAGGCAATGGAAGCGCTGCACAATGTCTGGGGAAAACTTCCAAACGATTTCTTACGCGAACACGGTTTCGTGCTCCTCAAACCAGAGCAGTTTGACAGGGCATTACGATCGTTCGAAGACTGGACCCTCGTCGGGGCTCTTCGTGGTCTCAACGACGATTATGAGAGAGAGTACACCGACAGTGAATCCAACATGCGCCGCGACGAGGTCGATATTGCGCGCGGAGTGTTAGGCATCACTCGGACACTCGAGCTAATTCAGCAGACCGTGGCCGGCGAACGGCCAGTGGAATCGATAGCCGAGGCCGCCGATGCTCTCGCGTTAGGCGAGCCGTGGATGTTGTCACTCGATCGCGAGATGCTGCTCATCTCCTGTACACCGACCGCGACCATCACCGACATAGACCTGACGATTGAGGCTGTAGAGGAAGTTGAAGCGGTATTAGCCGAAATTGGTGAAAACCACCCAGAAGTTTATGCCAGCACAACGGGCATGTCGAAGATCGCCCAGGACGAGATGAACAGCGTGGGTTTCTACACAATACTACTGTCGATTGCGGCGCTAATACTCATCTACATCTTGCTGGCGCGGACATTCAACGGCTGGATAATCCCCCTCTGTGCGCTCGCACCGCTACTGGCCGGAATCTTCTGGACAATGGGGGCACTTCAGCTCGTCTACGGCTCTCTGAACCTGTTTACGGCGATGATGGGTCTCGTGCTACTGGGCCTGGGAATCGATTTCTCGGTGCACGTCGTCACACGATTCCAGGAGGAGAGGAATCGAGGCAAAGACATCGAGACGGCCGTCGCGACCATGTTCAGCGGAACCGGTGTGGCTGTGATCATTGGCGGAGTAACTACGTCCCTGGCCTTCTTCACGCTTCTGGTCGGGGATACTCAAGGGGTATCGGAGTTTGGAGTCGCCTCCGGTCTCGGCGTTCTGTTGACGCTTGCGGCGATCTTCCTCACGCTGCCCGCGCTGCTTGTGATCTTGGAGCGGAGGCGGGAGAAAGCCGGCTACGCGCAAGCCGAATCTCTTCAAACCACAGAGGTGGGCGGCAGCAAAGCTGGGTACGCGTGGATAGGCAAGGTGGCCGCCACGAGCTGGCGGCATCCTTGGCTCTTTCTCACGTGCACCGTGATCGTAGCGATCGGGTCGGCGTGGGCGGTGAGACACACTGCTTACGAATACGACTTCCTCGAGCTGGAGGCGAAGGGTCTTCGTTCCGTTGAGTTGCAGAGGCAGATCCCACGTCGGTTCGGCACGTCCGATCATGCGGCTTGGGTAGTGACAGAATCCGTAGACGAAAGCCGCACGCTCAAGGAGGAATTCCGCCATCTGCCTGAAGTCGGCGATGTGAGCGCGATCAGCGACTTCGTACCGTCGAACGACCGGATAGCTGAGTACCGACCGAGGCTGGACGTGTTTCGCAGGGGGCCGTTGTCTCTAACACGGACGGCTTGGCGACCAGGGGACGCTCAATCGTTGGCCACTGAGGTCGAACGCCTGTGGGACAACGTCGACCTGATGTCGAACCTGGCTTATACGGCAGGCCTAGACAGGATCGTGAACGTCATCGACCGTATGACCGGAGTGGATTCCGAGACGGGCGAGACCGATCCGACTGCACTCCTACCAACGCTGTTCTCACAGATGTCCGAGGGTGCCGATGAAGACGTACTCCAACAGATAGCGGAAGTCTGGGAATCCCGCCTCAAATCGAACCTGGAGCGGATGTCCAATCCCGCACCAATCACGCTCGACGAACTGCCCGATGACGTAAAGAAGACCTTCATGCCGAGGGCCGGCGAAGGATTCCTGCTTCACGTGGTACCGCGTCGATATCTATGGAATCGCACGGACATGGACCGGTTCGCGGCGCAAACAGAGGCTATAGATCCCGATGTGATTGGTACCGAGAAGTTGATGATCGTCATGATGGACTCGACGCTCGCCGACGGTCGTTCGGCAGCCCTGCTCGCGCTGGCGGTGATTGGGTTGCTGCTGGTGCTTCACTTCCGCAGCCCGCGCGGACTCCTGGCCCTGATACCGCTGGCCGTGGGTACAGTGCTCATGCTCGGTCTGATGTACGTATTCCGAATGAAGTACAACTACATGAACCTGATCACCACTCCAATCATCCTTGGTATTGGTATCGATGACGGAGTCCATGCTCTCCACCGATATGGCGAGCAGTCGGGTAAGGGTGTCGAGCGCGTGTCAAATAGCTTCCGATTTGTCGGCAAAGCAATCTTGCTTACGTCGATAACCACAATGATCGGGTTCGGAAGCGTAGGGTTCTACGAAATGAGAGGTATGGCAAGCTTCGGCCAGGTCCTTTTCATGGGGGTAGGGGCCTGCTTCCTAGCCACAATACTCGTGTTGCCGGCGACAATCCGAGTGTTCTCACGCGGAGATGTCGAGGAGAATCAATAATGTCCAATTCAAAGCACAGAGTCACGGCAACGTTACTCTTCGCCGTTGTTACGATCTTACCCGTTGAGACTGCGTTGCCTCAAGACGACGGCGCATCGTGGCTCCAGCATATCGACGATGCCGAGCGAGTACCTCACTCGTATGGCGTAATGCGGCAAACGATCACCACTTCGGGAGGGTCGCTGAGGACGTTCACGATCCGATCCTGGTCAGCGCAAAACGGCGATGTGTCTCTGATGGCATACGATGAACCGGCCCGGGTTGCAGGAGACAAGATCCTTATGCTCGACGGCGGCGACAATATCTGGTACTACATGAGGCGGCGCGACGTCACTCGCCACTTCGCGGGACACACCAGGAACCAAAGCGCGATGGGATCGGACTTCTCATATGAAGACCTAGCACAGGGTGACTTGACTAAAGACTACACCGCTGAGCTGAGGGGAGAAGAAGATCTGGATGGAACGATGTGCGTAAAACTACTAACAGTACCCACGCCGAGTGGGCCCTCGTACGATTCGCTCCATATCTGGGCCAGCGTTGACGACAAGCTTTCCAGGCGCATCGAATATTTCGACAGGGGCGAGCACGTCAAGACGCTGTTCTTGACTGAATTCCAGGTGGTGGACAATAGAAAGACGGCGTTCAAAATGGAGATGGTCAACCACCGCGAAGGTTCGCGGACACTATTCGAAACTGTCGAAATCACGTTTAGCGAGGAACCGGATCCGTCACAGTTCACCCGCGCTGCATTGACGCGAAGGATCCGGTAGCAATGACTCCCGCTCCTCCCGCTTCTCTCGTCAAAGCCGCTTTCGCGGCATGGGCGGCATTCACGACACTCGTGCTATGCTATCCCACCAACCTAGCAGCCCAAGAAGTCGAAATAACCGGCTACGTCGAACACACCCTGCAAATCGACTACACGAGTGGAGTGCAGGAACAGCTCATCGACGCCTCGAAGCTGCGCATCGACTTTGCGAACGCGAGTATCGGGGGGCTCGAGTTCAGAGCGAACATCAACCTGATAGCAAACCACGGCAAAATCGAGTACGACCTGAGCGGGTACCTCCCTGAGGCAGTAGTCGCCGACCTTGTGGCGGCAGGTATTCCTGCCGTCTACGAGATCGAACGCACGCGCACATATCTGGACAACGCGTTCATCTCGTGGGATATCGGGTCCGCTCGCATTCGGGCCGGGAAGCAGCAACTATCTTGGGGACCGGCATACAGCTTCAATCCAACTGACCTGTTCCACCGCAAGAACATCCTCGATCCTACATACGAGAAGGAAGGTGTAACCGCCCTACGATTCGATTACACGTGGGGTGTGGGTGGCAGGCTAGCGACGATAGTTGCTCCTCAGGACGGCCTCGACGCTACCGGTTACGCGCTGCGGCTTGGCACACACATCAGCTCAATTGGCTACGACGTCGCCGTCACTCTCCATCAGGTAAGCGACTCAACTGGGCTAAACGCGGTTACGCTCTTTCCGGTTACCCAAAGACGGCGTGCGGCGGGATTGGAATTTTCAGGCGAGCTATTGGGACTAGGTGTGTGGATGGAGGGTAACTACAACAGCATGGAGCTGGAGCAGAACTTCACGCGCGTGGCCGCGGGTATCGACTACACCCTCGAGGGTGGCACGTACTTGATGGCAGAGGCACTCTACAACGGACGCGCCGAATCTGGGTCCCCGTACCCTACCCATGATTGGCTCGCAAACCTTTTATATGGTGAGCCGATTGGTAGATGGTGGATCCTAGGTGGTTTGAGAAAGGACCTGTCCGAACTCGCGCAGGGAAGTATGTACGTGTTCACGTCTCCCGACGGCTCGGCAATGCTGAATCCACGGTTCGACGTGTCGATCGCCCAAAACGCGGACCTGGTGGTGTTTGGAGGCATCACCGTCGGCAAGAAAGACGGTGTGTTCCCCGCCGGCCTTTATTCCATGCTTGCGCGGGCGACAGTGTATTTCTGATATCTTTAAGGCCACCAAGTTTGAATCGGGGATCCCATGGCCAAGCCACTGATCTTCCTTACTCTGTTCTTCGCAGTATTCAGCGTAGGCTTTTTCGCGCTTTCTATTTGGGCGCTCAAGAAGAGGCGGGTATTTCGCACGACCACGAACTCCCTGGTGGCGTTGCTGATGCTCTCGCTGACTGCGTTGTCTGCAACCCTCACTGTGTCCACGCAAGGGTACAGAGCGCTCACACGCGAAGAAGTGGTCGCATCGGTGAACACCCGAAGGATTTCGGAACAGCGATTCGAAGCACAGGTACGTTTTCCCGACGGTCGCGACACGGTGTTTTCCCTGGAGGGCGACGAGTTCTACATCGACGCCCGGATCTTAAAATGGAAACCGATCGCAAACGTGCTGGGCCTGCACACCGACTATGAGCTGGACAGGATATCAGGCAGATACTTGGAGCTGAAATCCGAGCAGGAAAAACCCAGGACCGTGTTTGCACTGTCGGCTCCCAAACCAGTCGACCTTTTCGAGCTGCGACGCAAGCATCCGTTACTCGGCTGGCTTGTGGACGCGGAATACGGTTCCGGCACATTCATCGCTACAGATGATCAGGCGCTGTTCGACGTGTTGGTATCCACAACCGGTTTGTTGATCAGAAAGCGGGGATCGTTGAACGAAGAGAGGTGATTACAGGGTGTGTTCGATTACGATCCTCACACCGATCAAGATCAAAACTGCCCCACCAACGAATTCTACTCGGCGACCGAACAGTCCAGATACTCGTTCACCTAGACGTACTCCCACAAGGGACATCAAACTCGCAACGACTCCAATTAGGACTGCCGGAAGGACTATGCGAGTTCCGATCAAAGAAAGTGAGAAACCAACAGCGAGTGCGTCGATGCTTGTCGCTACGCTCAGAGCCACAAGTGACCAACCCCGCGTGACATCCTGTTTGAGTCTCTCAGATTCCTGAAGAGACTCTTTGATCATCTTGCCGCCAATCAGGGCCAGCAACCCGAACGCCACCCAGTGATCTACTTCTCTGATGATGTCTGCCAGCTCGGCACCGACAAGCCAGCCAATGATTGGCATGAGAAACTGAAACAGCCCGAAATGAAACGCCAGCCTGAATGCCTGTCTCGAATCGGCACGCACGAGGTATGCGCCGGCTGACAGTGAGACGGCAAACGCATCGATTCCAAGTGCAATCGCTATCAAGACTAGGGTGAGCAGATCCATTATGATTGTAAGGATAATGCGTATGAAAACTGAGACAGTCACCTTCGACGGTTTGCAGAGTCGCCTTTCCGGAGTATTTCACTACCCGGCAGGTGAATCGAAGTTGGGTGTTGTGCTGGCACATTGCTTCACATGCTCGAAATCGTACAAGGTCATCAGGCATCTAGCTGACGGCATAGCCGACGGCGGCTACACCGTTCTGAGGTTCGACTTCACCGGACTTGGTGAGAGCGAAGGTGACTTCTCGGATACGAGTGTGACCACCAACGTATCTGACTTGATGTCAGCGGCTGACTTCTTGAAGAGTCGCAGTTCCGGTCCCGTTGCGATGGTTGGACACAGTCTCGGAGGAGCTGCTACTCTCCTGGCAGCGCACCGTCTGGCGGAGGTGAAGGCTGTTGCGGTATTAGCTTCTCCGGCAACAACGGATCATGTCCGGCGCTCATTCAGCAAGGTGCATGTTGAGACCGCGTTAAAGACCGGAAAGGTGCACGTAGAAATAGCTGGCCGTCCCTTCGACATCTCTGCCGAGTTCTTCAGAGATCTGGCAAAACACGATACGCTCGACCATGTAACCGAGATGGGACGCCCCATCCTTGTGGTACACCCCACGGCTGATCGTGTCGTGAAGATCGAGGAAGGTGAAAAGATCTTCTTTGCAGCTCGACAGCCGCGGTGGTTCGTCGCCATTCCAGGAGCTAATCATCTCTTTTCAAAACCAGAACATTCGGATTTCGCAGCGCGCGTCATCGTCGAATTCTTGGACGCAGTAGTTTGATTAGCTTCGTATTCTTTTCTGTCCTCACGCTCGGCACCCTTCTGGGATCACACTATCTACTTTATTTCACAACGGTCCGCGTATTCAGTATCACTCGCCCAAGAGTGAAGCGGACTCTGCAGATAACGGTGTCGGTACTGATGGTCAGTTACTTCCTCTCCGCGATCTTCTTGAGATTTTCCAGCAACCCAATCACGAACGCGTTCGCTTGGATATCATCTCTGTGGATGGGGCTCTGGCTACATCTGTTGGCCGTTCTCGCGCTGTTCTGGCTCACGTATGGGATGACTCGCACGTATACGATAGCGCGAGGCAAGAGAAACGCACCAAACAAACGAACTGTGTTCAGCATGCTTTTGGGGTTGGCCGTTGTTGCGACCGCTTACGGGACAGTCAACGCATTCTCGGTGCCGGTGAAACGGATCGATATCCAGTTGGCAGATCTACCCGACCACTGGAGAGGTAAAACCGTAGTGCAGATCTCGGACGTGCACCTGGGATCCATCAGAGGCTTGCGGTTCCTGAGAGGCGTGATAGACAAAGTGAACGGTTTGGAGCCGGAGCTGATCTTCATTACCGGCGACCTCTTCGATGGAATGGGTGCAAATCTCCAGTCGTTCACTGAGCCGCTGCGAAAGCTGGCCGCATCCAGAGATGTGTTTTTCGTAACCGGCAACCACGAAGGTTACCTCGGACTCACCGAGCCGCTCTCAATCGTGGAACATGTAGGCATACGGACCCTGGACGACGAGGTAGTCGAGTTGGAGGGATTGCAGATAGCAGGCGTCAGCTTTCCGGAATTTGCTTCGCTCAACAAAGCCCGTTCTGTGGCCAGAATGGGAGAAGCGATCGATCCAACAAAACCATGCATTCTCCTGTACCACACGCCAACCGATGTTGCCGAATCCATGTCCGGTCGCGCCGAGCAGCAGACGAACACGTACCTGGAACCAGACATCGACTTCTCATTTGCGCGTGAGTTTCGTGTCGACCTACAGCTTTCCGGCCATACGCACGAAGGACAGATTTTCCCGTTCACCTATCTGACGAAATGGATATTCGGCGGATATCACTACGGCCTGCACGAATTCGACGGCTTCTCTCTTTACATCACGAGCGGCACGGGTACTTGGGGGCCGCCGCTACGGACCGGCAGTAAGTCGGAGATAGTCGCAATCACACTCCGTTAACGGATTTCTCAGAGCAGATCGATTCGATCAGGGCAGCAGCAGCATCCACCGCCGCTCGTACGTCAGATGTGAGATTCGTGGAGACGGTAGCGATGTCAGATGCCTCGACGGCTACCACGAAAACTTCATCAGGCATCTGCTCGCCAGCGAGCTTTTCCCCCAAAGCAAGTACTGTTGGCATGTCAGCGTCATGGCCCGGCCCCAGGTGAGACGTACGTGCCACATCTGCTCCTCTCAGCTCGTGCACGGTACCCGGCTCGGCGCCGCTGACAATCGCGTCGACAAAAATCAGCCGGTCGTATCCGCGCACAAAATCAAGAATACTCAAACCGGCTGTGCCAACTTCAATGATGTCCACATTCTCCACTGTGAGCCGTTGCTTCAGTTCACGCACGACGTGGAGCCCGACCCCATCGTCTGCACGGATATCCGAGCCAACACCGACCACCAGTGTCTTCAGTCGCTACCTCTATTCAATCGCTGCACGCTCCCGTCGCTGCGATGGATCGACACAGTTAGTGGCATCTGTCCGGGTAATGAGTGACTCGCACAGGCCAGGCACGGGTCGTACGCTCGGAACGCCATTTCGACTCTGTCGAGCAATTCCTCCGAAGCCTCACCGCCTTTGATGTAAGCGTTCGCCGCCTTCTTTACCGACATGTTCATCGCGGCGTTGTTCTGCACGGTGGCAACAATGAGGTTCACCGACTTGAGCAAACCGTTCGGATCAGTTTCGTAGTGGTGGTACAGCGTTCCCCGCGGTGCTTCGACAACTCCCACTCCAACTGACGGTTTCCCCGTTGGAACCGTTCGTATCTCTTGGCTGGTGATTTCCGGATCGCGGGCGAGTATCTGCACCTCTTCGGCACAGTAGAGGTTCTCAACCAGGCGCGCCCAATGAAACGCAAGCGTGTGATGCACTGGCTTCTGGTCGAAGTGTGTATACAGACGCTCGTACGCCTCCTGTGCTTTCGGAGTAGCCATCGAACTGGCGACATTCAGGCGAGCCAGCGAGTTCACTCTGTACACGCCGCTACTCATGCCGTCAGTAATTCCCTCCCAACCGACGTTCTTCAGGTACGGAAGCTTGAGATACGACCAGGGCACTACACGCTCTGCGATGTGGTCCAAGTAGTCCGCTGCATCGAATAGAGCGACCTCGTTCCCTCGCGGATCAACTGCCCGGATTTTGCCGTCGTAGAAGTTGACCCTACCGCTTTCGTCCACCAACCCGGCGTAGTGCGTTTCGTGATAGTAGGTGTCGCCCGCAATCACTTCGGCGTTCTCCGGATTGCCGAGCACGCTGTTCTCGAACAGCGCCAACGACAGCTCAGCAAACTCGACCAGGCTGTCGGCCATGCGCTCGATGTCCACACGCTCCTCTTCGGAGATTGAACGCGCCATACCTCCGGGCACGGCCGCAACGGGATGAATTGGGTGACCGGCGATGATGCCTTGGATCTTCTGAGCGTAGCCGCGGTTTTCCAGCACCTTGCCGCCCAGATCCAGGCCGACCTCTTCCACGAGCCCCAGCAGATTCCTTTTCTCGGCAGGCGCATCGGGCCCAACGAGAAAGTCAGGGGCAGCCAATGCAAAAAAGTGCAGCAAGTGGCTGTGCACGATATGAGCGTTCAGATACAGTTCGCGCAGCTTTCTCGCCGCGGAGGGGATCGTCACGCCATACACGGCGTCGCACGCTTTTGCAGACGCCATGTGGTGAGCTCCGGGACAGACTCCGCAGATCTTCGGGGTTATCCGCGGAAGCTCCTCCACGGGCCGCCCCTGACAGAACCTCTCGAATCCTCTCAGCTCCACGACCTGCAAGTACGCGTCGGCTACGTTACCGTCGTTGTCGAGGAGAATGTCGATCTTACCGTGTCCCTCGAGCCTCGTCATCGGAGAAATTGTGATCTTGGTCATCACGCCTGCCCCTCCTTCGGCTCGTCCTTCACGGCACGACTCAAGAATGCGTTTGGCAATGTGAAACGGTAGAAGGTTCCCACCGGGTCGCGCACACTTCGTACCGCCTTCTTCATCACATGCGAGGGCACGTCGTTCTCATTAGCTGGACCCGCTACAGAGCCGATGGCTGACATCGCCTCCGCACCTGGGTCCAACAAAACGGGAGTCGGTCCAAAACAGCCTCGGCAGGGCATGTTTGCACTTATACAGGTGCCTTCACACCCACCTCGCGTTGCAATGCCCATACAGAGCAGACCCTGATCCAGAAAACACATTGTCGGATCGGCTACCACCTCGTGGGGCCGTTTGATTTCGGAAATGCGTCCCCCGGTTCGCGATTCGTTTCTGGGACAGGTATCGCACAGCGCCTTGTCGGAGGCCAAAACGGCCCCGTCCGGCGGAAGCGTTCCGGTCTCCGCGTAGTTCGCTACCACTCCGATCAGGTCGAGAATCCGCTCGTTCGGTGGCGGACAACCCGGCAGCGAAACATCCACCTTCACAACCTGATCTAGGCTATTCACCTCATCGAAGAACTCGGGAAGTGACAATTCGTGTCGGTCGACTCGGTGCTTCGTGCTTGGACGCAACTCTTCGGCGTTGTCGGTTGATGCCGTTTCCTGGTAGGCCACATCGAAAATCTCTTCGCGGTTCGTTAGGTTTGCCAACCCCGGGATGCCTCCGAAGCAGGCACAGGATCCGTATGCGACCAACACTTTGCACTTGCGCCTGAAAACCTCAGCCTGCTCGAGTTGCTCGCTGGTTCGGACCGCCCCGTTGAAGAGTCCGATGTCTACGCTTGTGTCAGGAAGAGAGGCGAAGTCGTCAAACTTGAAATCCATTGCTACCGGCCAATACACGATGTCCGCGATCTTTGCGAGTTCCAGAACCTTTTCTTCGGTATCGAGTATCGACACGTCACAACCGCCACATGACGCCGACCAGTAAACCGCAATATTGATTTTGTCCGTCATCGGTTCACCCTCCCTTTCCGGCAGTAGCCGCGGCAGGGTTGGGGCCAAGCGCACGGAGTTTTCCGTTCATAACCTCGAGTGTCTCGAGCAACTTCCCCTGCATTGGCGCACCGATGTATTCGAACCTCAGGCGGCTCTGATCCAGACCGAGCTGACCCATCACCGCTCTCGCCAGCTCAATGCGTTTGTCAGCGACGAAGTTGCCGTGCAGGTGATGGCAGCTTCGTTCCGGGCACCCCGCCACCAAGATTCCATCGACTCCCATTCTGAACATCTGCATCAAGAGGGCAGTGTTCACTGAACTCGAACAGCGTATGCGGATCGCACGGTAGTTGGGAGGCGCTGTCGCACGTTCCACCCCGGCAAAATCTGCTGCGCTGTACGAACACCAATAACACAGGAGCGCCAGGACTTTGGGTTCTCCCGCCGGGAGGTGCTCGAACGCCACATCCACCTGCGAAAGGATTTGCGTGTCCGTGAAGTTGTTGAGTCCCGCCGCGTGTGTTGGACACGCCGCTGCGCACAACCCGCACGCCTGACAAAAAGCCGGATCGCTAACCGCGCCATCAGCAGTCAAAGTGATTGCCCCATGCGGACAGATCGCCACACAAAGCCCACAACGAACGCAGCGGTCAGGGTTGACTCTACTAGCGTATCTGGGCGGCTCGGTCTCTCCACGAAGCAACGACGGTAGAGCCCGCATTGCTGCCGCACTACCCTGCTCTGAAGCCTGCTGCACCACTTTGGGCCCGGAGGAAGCTCCTATGACGTACACCCTGTCCACAAGCGATTCGGTTGGTCGGAAGAGGCGAGGCTGGTTTTCCACCGGATACCCGTATCGATCGGTTTCCACGCCGAACATGCGGCACAATTCCAAAGAGCCATGCGATGGTTCTTGCGCCGCTGCGAGCACAACCATTTCCGCCTCGAGCTCCACGGGATCGGGATTCTCCTCATCTTCATAAAAGCAGATCGGCTCGACGGAGAGCTTTAACCCACCGTTCTCCGCGGCGATCTCCGTTACATCGCCGTTTACAAATTCGACACCGGCGTTCTTGATTTTCTGGTAAAGGGCTTCGAGTGCGCGTTCATACGTGCGCATGTCTCGGTAGTAGACGACGAAGGGTTCTACCATCGGATTCGATGTCATCAGCCTGTCAACCTGCTTTGCCGTCACCGAACAGCAGGTCTTGGAGCAGTAAACCACCCCTTCGGTCGATTTGTCCGGGCCGGCGCGTGACCCGGCGCACTGGACGAATACGATAGACTCCGGTTCCTCTCCATCAGAAGGCTTCAACACACCTTCATCCAAGAGACGCTCGAACTCCAAGCTGGTGACTACATTCGGGTGCGAGCTCTGATACTCGGCGTAGCCTGCGAGATCGACCTGGTCGAATCCGGTGGCGAGGAAGACCGCGCCGAACTCCTCGTCCCTGATCTCCTGCGCCGCTTCCAAATCGATCGCGTTCGTGGGGCACACGGGTACACAGTCACCGCACTTGGTGCAGACGTCTGGAAGTATCGAAAACGTGTCAGGGAGAGCACGCTCGAACTCTTTGTCGATCGCCTTTCGTTTGGTGGCGCCGTTATCGTACCGGCGCTCGGTTTCTTCAGGGCACACCTTGGCACATTCACCACAAGACAAACAAAGCTCAGGATCTACGAACGGCGGATCGATCTCGAGGGTCACACTGAAGTTGCCATTCGATTTCGACACGCCGGCAACTCGTGTTTGGGTGAGCGTAGCGATCCGATCGCTCAGAACAGCCCCCTTGGCCTGAACCGGACCTACACACGATGCATCGCATACCGACGGCCATGCTTCCGACTGAAACAGTCGGTGCACCTGGCACACATGTCCTCCCAACCAGGGGTTTCGTTCAGCGATCGTCACGTCGATCCCAGCTGAAGCTAGATCCTTTGCCGCTTGCAGCCCTGCCGCTCCACCACCAATAACGAGCGCGTTCTGTGTAATCGGTACCGACTTTTCCGTGGGTTGATCTTGCACCAGCCGGGCGTGCGCCATGCGGACGAGGTCTATGGCTTTGCCGGTTGCAGGTTCTCTGTCAGGGTGTTGCCACGCGCACTGCTCGCGGATGTTTGCCACCTCGAACAGATCAGGTGAGAGTCCCACACCCAGCATAACGGTAGCAATTCGTTCCTCAGGAAAGCTCAGCGACGACCTCGGCGAGCATCCTGCGAAAAGCAAGCGGTCGCAGCCCGAATCTTTCACCTTGCGGATCGCTGCACCCAAATCTGATTTTGAGCAGAGCATGTCGACTCGGTCGACAAACGCCACATCCTCGAGTGACGCTGCTTGTTCCGCTATTAGCTCCGTATCCAGAGAATCGGAAACCTGCCCCCTGCAATCACAGACGAACACGCCAATGCTCGAAACCACGGAAAGCCTCCCTGAGACACAGTTAAGGCGGACTAGTGACACTAGACACCCGCGACTCTAGGTGTCAAGCCAATTGCACCAACCGACCACTGTTCGGAATCGACCCACGCGATCCCAAATGCGGACACATGTCAAGCATATCATCTTGAAACACTACGCGCTTAACTCTTTGCAAATCAGACTGTTACGCTTTCGAATCTGCGAGGCACGGAAGATGCCGAAGTAGGCACCGAACAAGTGCACCGCGGAGCGCATCATGCGAGCAGTCGTTCCAATCGTCTTAGTCATCGCCGGCCTTGTAACAAGCGACTTTGCCTACAGCAGGTTGCCGGGCGGTTTGGCAAATGCATCTCCAGGCGAAATCGCGTTTCTCGCTCAAGAAGGGGCAGTTGCAGGTCTAGATCACGCCTTCCCGGAGTGGAGAAACTCGAGCGAGTCGCGGGTGATCCACCGACAGCGGCAAAGAAACAGGCGCAGGCACAGGCAGGTGCACCGTCATCAGTACAAAGAGCAATCGACTCAGACCAGAATAATCAGGAATGGAATACGCGTTGGATCTGAGAGGGTCTCCATTTACCGCGGTGAGCGGCCAAAAAGACTTCGGATCGGTGAGGAAGAGCAAGCAGGGCTACGTGGGTTCGGACAAATGGACCACACGTCCGAACTGGAGAGCCCGATTGAGATCACTTTCGTGGTGCCGGCCGAGAAACGAAAGGATTCTGGGTCACACAGACGGCGTTGATGTTCGGGATCGCGTAATTCAAACGTCACTCTCAAACGTCACTGACGGATAAAAGCAAGCGGCCGCGGATTAGATCCGCGGCCGCTTTCGTTACAGAGGAGATTCCTGGATCGATCAGCCGCCCGATCTGATATTGATCCTTTTAGATGCCGTCCCTCCATGGAACGACTCGACGTTGGCTTCAACCCATCCGCTCGCGCCCGCCATCCGGACGAGGTAGCGGAATA
>JBDHHK010000003.1:0-58526 GCA_039589395.1 Gemmatimonadota bacterium | reverse complement strand
CGGTCGTGAGTGACAGCGATGACTGTGCCCGCGTACTCAGCCAGAAACCGT
Organism: Gemmatimonadota bacterium; assembly: GCA_039589395.1. GTDB lineage: Bacteria > Gemmatimonadota > Gemmatimonadetes > Gemmatimonadales > GWC2-71-9 > JBDGYW01. Next base: position 58,475 of record JBDHHK010000003.1, on the reverse strand, counting down.
TCCAGCCACGCTACCGACTCTGCGTCCAAGTGGTTCGTGGGCTCATCGAGCAAGAGCATGTCGGGATGCTGGAGCAGTAGTCGACACAAGGCGACTCTGCGGCGCTCGCCGCCTGAGATGACCTCGGCACGCAGGTCTCCGGGCGGCACCCGCAGAGCGTCCATCGCAATCTCAACCGTGCGGTCCAACTCCCAGGCGTTTGTTGCATCGATCTGATCTTGGACTCTTCCCTGCTCGACGAGTAATTGCTCCATCTCGTCATCGTCCATCGGCTCGGCGAACCTGTTGCTGATCTCCTCGAACCGCGTGAGCAATGCGCGCGTCTCCGCAACGCCTTCTTCGACGATCTCGCGCACTGTCTTAGTTGGGTCGAGTTCGGGTTCCTGGGGCAAAAAGCCGATGCGAGTACCCTCAGCTGGTTGGGCTATTCCCTGGAAGTCCCGATCGATGCCAGCCATGATCCTCAGCAAAGTGCTTTTGCCGGCTCCATTCCCGCCGATCACACCAATCTTGGCGCCGGCGTAGAACGCGAGTGAGATGTTGTCGATTACGACGTTGTCGGGTGGATGGACTCGGCGGAGGTTCTGGGTCTGAAAGATGAATGAGGGCATATTACTCCACTAAGTCGCGTTTAGTCTCGTGGAACCACACTGGAAGGTGCGCATGTCTCCGCCTGCCAACAAGAGTCTGCTCGATCCGTTTCTGGAGAGAGGCAGAGGGATCCTAGAATGCCGCTATCCAATCATTGCTGGCGCTATGACGTGGATAAGCGATCACAAACTCGCGGCTGCGATAGGGGAGGCAGGCGGTTTCGGTCAGCTTGCCGGTGGGAATGCACCAGCCGAAACAGTGCGCGACGAAATCCTCGCCACGCGTGACGCCACCGACAAGCCATTCGGAGTCAATCTGATCACCATTGCACCCAATTTCAAAAGCCAGCTCGACCTCGTGTGCGAGATGGAGTGCAAGTGGGTTACGTTTGCGGGGGCAACACCTTCGCGGCCCGACATTGCGCGAGCGAAGGATTCGGGCGCGCGTGTGTTCTGTTTTGCGCCGACGGAGTCGTTGGCGCTCAAACTCGTCGACCTTGGTGTCGATGGGTTGGTGCTCGAGGGATCTGAAGCCGGTGGACACATCGGTCCGGTAGCGCTGAATGTGTTGTTACAGCAAATACTCTTTGTCGTGGATTCGGTACCGGTATTCGTTGCTGGCGGAATCGCAACCGGGAAGATGATGGCGCACTTGCTGATGATGGGTGCCGCTGGGATCCAGATGGGGACGCGATTCGTTCTCAGTGCTGAGTGCTGCGCTCACCCCGCCTTCAAAGAGAGCTTCAAGAAGGCGCGCGCCAGAGACGCTGTGGCTACACCGCAGTTCGACAGCCGTCTGCCAGTAGTCCCCGTTAGGGCACTCAAGAACAGTGGCACCCTCGAGTTTGGCAAGCTGCAATACGAGCTACTTCACAAACTCGATAATGACATGATCGATCGGGAAACGGCGCAGATGGAAGTTGAGAAGTTCTGGGTTGGTGCGCTCAGGTCTGCTGTCGTCGACGGAGACGTGAAACAGGGTTCGCTCATGGCAGGGCAGTCGGTGGGCCTGGTCGACGAGATCAAACCGATTGCCGACATCATTCAAGAATTTGTTGTCGACGCGGAGCAGACGATGCAGGACCTCAAAGAGAAGCTGCGACGTTAGTTTCCCACCATTCGCGTGCTTGCCGCTTCGTCCAAGAATCGCCGAAGTGACACGCAGCAAGCCTCTCGGCAAGTGCGTCCGCGTTCAAAGGCCGGTTCGCCGGATCCTTCTCGAGGCACGCCATCACAATCTCATCCAGCTCTTTGGGGATGGACTGCACGCCGCTCGCCGACGGTGGAGTGGGCGTAGTGTTTACGTGCATCATCACTGTCGCCATGTTCGACTTGCCCTGGAACACGTAGTTTCCCGTGAGGGCCCAATATGCCGTGCAGCCTAGGGAGTAGATGTCTGTTCGACCATCCGTCTTGTCGCCAAGTACTTGCTCTGGTGCCAAGAATGCCGGCGTTCCACTTACGGTGCCCTCTGCCGTAAGGCTCACGTCGTCTTCCTTGCCGTTCTCCGATTTAACTAGGCCAAAGTCCAGCACCTTCACAAAATCATCGTTTCGGCCGTACCTGCACACGTAGATGTTCGCCGGCTTGACGTCGCGGTGGATTAGTCTCTGTTCGTGAGCTTCCCCAAGCGAGTCACACATTTGCAGGAGCATGTGTACCAGGCGGGCGGGAGGCAGTGGGCCGTAATCCTTCACCAGCTGATCGAGATCCAGCCCATTCAGGTACTCCATCACGTAGTAGAACGCACCCGACTGCGCAATTCCGAAGTCGTAGAGCTGGATCGTGTGTGGCGACCGGAGCGCTGCTGTCGCTTGGGCCTCGCGTTCGAACCGGGCCATTGCCACGCGCTGCTGCTCGATGTTCTGAGCCAAAGTGTCCGGATTGATCAGCTTGATTGCGGCGGGACGCACGAGCAGCTCGTGTTTGGCCAGCCACACCTCGCCCATACCGCCACTACCAAGCCGAGATTGCAGCTGGTAGTGCCCCATCTTCTGTGCTTTGGCGAGGTCGACGTTCATGCCATGAACCACGCGGGAGCTGAAATACGCTATGGCAGCAGCAAAGGTAGGGCTCACCGAGGATATGAAGATCACAGAGGCGTCGACTTCTACGGAGGTCACGGCTTCGATGAGAACGAGTCCAAACGGTCGAGTAGCTGCCGCGACCAGGGCGACTACGAGAGTAGCGCTTGGTGGGCTGGGCACGATCAACGGGAACATGATGATGAGTGGCGTGACCCAACTGATGTAGGGAATCTGCCCCGTCATCTCGATCATGATCCAAACCAGGAAGGTGGACATGAAGAGGCACGTGAGGACCTCGTACGCGAGAGCGAGATGGAGTACCGCAAGGTGGGTGAGGTGCGAGCTGTAAGAGGCGATCAGCAAACTCAGGGTCATCGCCACCACGATTAACGTGCTTACCACCCAAATCGCATCGATGCTCTGCCGTACTTCTTCGCCCATGAAAAAACCGGCCCAAACAAAATCGACGATTGCGCCGAGCACCATGACTCCGAGCATGAGCCAGGCAATGAGCTGTACCCGGACGCGTGCTTTTGCTAGTAGTTCCGGGGAGATGAGGTGCCAGCCACACTCGGTGGTGTCGCTCTTCGAAGCTCGCCGACAGACTTTTGATTCGTGGTTCATGGGCCAGGGTCCTCCACTCCTACTCAGCGTGCTCTCGACCGGATCTGCCGAATGCCCAATATCCAATAACGAATTTCCAATGTCCAAGTGTTTGTCACTTCAAGATTGGATATTCCTTGTTGGCTATTCAGACTTCAGTAATCCTATCGCCCTATTCTCATTCCCACTCGATCGTCCCGGGCGGTTTAGACGTTACGTCCAACGCCAGTCCTCCAACCCCTTCGAGACTCAGAATCGACTCACTCAGCTCCACGAGCATCTCCTTGGGAAGCTGCACAGGTGTGGCAGTCATCGCCCGTTGTGACCTCACCGGCCGAATAACGATCGTTTCACCTGAAGTATCCTCTAATCTCAATGGTACGAGCACGGTCGGGCACTGCCAGATTTCGTCGTACCAGCCGAATCGTTCCAACGCGTCCATAACCAGGTAGTCGGCCTCACGAAGCAGGTCGAGTCTCTCTCGCGTGACGGTCGCCGCCACAGGGTAAGCGTCCTTTGGGTGTTCAGGGCCGAGGTTCCAGATGCAGCGGTTGATGCCGGGCACTTCTGCCGTGATCGTCGACACGGTATCGATGATCCTCGACCAGGATTCGTCACCGGACAGGAGAACGGGATGTTCGTACGCTCTGAGGTCGGCCTTGACTCCTACCGATCTGATTGGGAGCGGCAACATCTCGAGTCCCGAAGACTTACTCAGTTCTTCGAGGCGGACCTCGATCTCGTCAAACCCCGTCATGTCTGGCACGCCGTCGCTGCACAACAGGCGCACCCCGAGACCGGGGCCTGGGAACGGGTGGCGAGCAATCGATGACGTCGGCACACCGAGCTTGGCGCCGAGTTCGCGCACTTCGACTTTGTATAGGTTGGCGAGCGGCTCGATCAACTCACCACGCTCGATCATCTCGTCGATCATCGGGACTCGGTTATGGTGGGTCTTGATCGTGTCGGATCGTTTGGTCCCACCGGCTTCAATCGTATCAGGGTAAATCGTTCCCTGGCCAAGTAGATGTTTCTCGATGCCCAGCTGCCGAGCCTGTTCCTGGGCAACATCCACGAAAGTCTTTCCTATGATCAGTCGTTTCTGCTCCGGGTCGGTGGTTCCCTCCAGCTCTTTCAAAAAGGTTTTGCTGGCATCCACGAAGTGTAGGTTGTCGCCGAGGCCAACCTGTTTGAACGTCTCTACCACAGTGCGACTCTCGTTCAAACGCATCAACCCGTTATCGATGTGAAGCAGGTGCACTCGCTCGGGTCCGATTGCACGGCCGATCAGCACCGCCGCAACCGTCGAGTCTACGCCACCCGACGCAAGCAGGAATACCGATCCTTCTCCTACCTGCTCTCGAATACTCTCGGTTTCCTCATTCAGAAAGCTGTCCATGCTCCATGACGCTTCGCACTCACAGATGCCGAATAGGAAGTTCGCGAGCATTCGATCGCCGTGAGTGGTATCGTCGACTTCAGCGTGGAATTGAAAGCCGTAACGACGTAGGGAGTCAGATCCGATTGCGGCGCAGCGGTGTGGTTCCGATCCGTCTGCTGCCAACGTATATCCGAGTTCTTCGAATTCAGGGCCCAGTTCGACAACCGAGTCGTAGTGGCTCATCCATACCTGTTCGACCGGTCCCAAACCGGCGAACAGAGGGTGATCGCGTGTGAGTTGGAGGTTGGCCTTGCCCCATTCGCGACCGCCATGAAACACCTTGCCCCCATAGTGCTTCGCTATTTCCTGGTGCCCGAAGCAGAGTCCCAAAATGGCCACGTCCAGATCGTAAATCTCCTTGGTGTATTCGGAATCTTCACCGTGCGACGAAAGGCTGGGACTGCCTGAGACGATTAGGCCCTTACATGTTCGGAAAACGTCAATTGGGTCCTCCGGCTGGCGAATCACTGCGTGGACACCTTGGCGGCGCACCTTTGTAGCTATTAGATGAGCGTACTGTCCCCCGAAATCGATGACGGCAATGGTGTCATGTTCTGCCATGGTTTTCCCCACGATCGACAAACCCCTGAATTTCTTGTTGCGGAGTCTAAAGAGTGTTGGCTCCGGAGGGAAGGAGCCGGCGCTCCTCAGGACACCTTGTCGGAGGTGCTGCGGCGCTCTAGAGTATACGGAACGGCAAGGCTGCGCGGGCGATACGCGTAAGCACTGCTACAGGAGTAGCTGAGAGGGGAAATCATGTATTGCTCTGCAAGTCCGGGCAGCATCGCTCTGGCGGCGCACGTCGTGATTCTCTGCTTTATCTTCCTCGTACCGACCGAAGCACAAAACCATCTGTTTGATTCTCACGGTCTCGTACAGGTAAGGATCGAGGCCCCATTCCGGCGGATGATCTCGGAAGAGGAGGGCCGCTTTGCTGCGAAGTTGATCTTCGCCGAATATCCCGGGGACACAATCCACCTAGAGGTCTCGCCGCGCGGTAAATCACGTTTGTTTTCAGGCATTTGCGATTTCCCGGGGCTCATGTTGTTCTTCCCCGATGGCGCGGCTGGCAGCGCTTTCGAGGGGCAAGGTGCGGTTCCGGTGGTCACACATTGCAAAGATCGCGACGCGTATGAGCAGCTGGCATTGCTCGAGTATCTGGCGTATCGCACCTATAACGTTGTTACCGAACTGAGCCTTCGAGTGCGTCTCGCACGCATCGCGTACTTCGATTCTGAGCGTGACCGTTTGGTGACAGAGCGCGTGGGCTTTTTCCTGGAGAACTACGAAAAGCTCGCATCACGTAACGGATGGGTGCGTCTTCGACTTCCGGTAATCCCACCTTACGAGTACGAAGCTGACCAAAGAGCTCTGTTCGAGGTCTTTCAGTATTTCATCGGCAACACCGATTGGAGTTACACGTACGCTCCTCCAGGCGAGACTGAGTGTTGCCACAATGCCGTGCCCATAGGAAACTTTGCCGGACCGGTGTTCCCTGTACCGTTCGACTTCGACCAAGCAGGCCTCGTAGATGCTCCCTACGCCACTGTCGACCCATCACTTCGGATTCGAAGAGTACGAGACAGGCTGTTTCGCGGCATCTGTGGACCGCCGGGGTTTCTGAATGGTGCACTCGGATTGTTCGAGATCCACCAGCCGGAGATCAAAGCTCTCTTCGAGGAGGCGGAGTTCCTGAACGATCGGTCTCGAAGCAAAGCGCTGAGATATCTGGAGGAATTCTATAGGACAATCGAGGACGATCGTAGGGTGGAGCGCGAACTCTTGTCCAAGTGTCGCGAACCGTGAAACGTCACCCTTGCCCGCGAAGCCAATAGCTGGTATATGACACCTGGTACCTCATTCGATGAGGAACTGAACGCTACAACAACTGGGAGGACGGACTGTTGGGTTTCAAGGAAAAGTCGGGTGTGCGGGTGCGTTTTATGAGGGATACCCGTCTCCTCCTCCTACCACTGGCGCTGGCGGTTCTCCCATCCGTCGCCTTCACGCAATCCGGGAATCAACAGAGGCCCGCTGTTCGCGACACAACCGTTACCGCCGGTATCAGGTATCGGGCCGGAGGATTCCACCGCATCCTGTTCGGTCGCGAGTATCGGGATTTGTGGGCTTCCCCGATAAGCGTTCCTTTACTCGATATGCAGACCGCCGGTGGCGGACTGACTCCGACGACGGCGGGGGGTGGCTTCCAGACCAAGTCGCTGCGCTTCCGCGGGAACGACGGCCTTCAATACGGATTCCGCTCTGTCGACAAAGATCCCGATGTCCTGCCTCCCGGCCTCCAGGGTACCGTTGTCGAACGGTTGGTGCAGGACCAGATCAGCTCAGCGCACCCTGCGGGCCCGGCATTGGCAGCGCCTCTCATGGGTGCTGCTGGAATTCTCCATACCGACCCGCGCCTCGTGGTCCTACCGGACGATCCGGCACTTGGGGAGTTCCGCGAACGGTTTGCCGGCACCCTTGGGTTCTTCGAAGAACGAGCGATTACGGAACATGCCGCCCCATTTGCCGGGGCGATTGAGATTATCGACAGCGACGATCTTTTTGACCGAATTCAAGCGACTCCGGAAAACCGAATCGACGCGCAGTCATTCCTCGCCGCCCGGCTCTTCGACCTCCTCATTGGCGATTGGGACCGACATCGAGGTCAATGGGGTTGGGCACGTTTCGCGGACGAGACCGTCACCCACTGGGAGCCAATTCCCGAAGATCGCGATCAGGCCTTCGTGCGCTTTGACGGCTTACTGTTGTCGATGGGTCGAGTAACCACTCCGCAGCTCGTCAACTTCGGTGAGCGTTATCCCAATATGCTTGGCCTCACCTGGAACGGACGTGAGCTCGATCGAAGGGTTCTCGTTGAACTCGAGTGGCCCGCGTGGGACTCGGTTGCGACCACGCTTCAAAAACGACTTACCGACGCGGTTATTGACTCCGCTGTGTCTCAGATGCCCCGCACGTTCCGGAGAATAGACGGAATGAGGATGGCGCATGCGCTCAAGAGCCGGCGGGATTTACTCGGAGTGGCAGCGGATCGCTTCTACCGTCTGCTAGCCCACGAAGTTGCTGTCCATGGAACGGATGCGTCTGAATTGGTGCGTGTAGAACGCAACAGTGACGGTTCAACTGAGGTAGCTCTCTTTTCGGCGGCGGCCGACAGAGCAAGGGATCCATTCTTCCAACGTGTATTCGTGCCCGAAGAGACGTCCGAGCTACGCATATACATGCACGGTGGAGACGATCGCGTCCTGATCAGAGGGGATGGCTCTGGTATCAAGCTGCGGTTCATCGGTGGAGCAGGGGACGACGTGCTGGTCGACTCATCCAGGACCGGTGGCGTCTTATTCTACGCAGCTGACGGTGACCGAGTCGAAGAGCCGAATCGTGTGAAGGTCGATCGCCGAACGTTTGTGCTACCACCCAAGAAGACGCCGACAGAGCTGCCACCGAGGGATTGGGGTCATATGTACCGCGGCGTTCCATGGGCAAGCTCCGGACCAGACCTGGGGATCTTTATCGGCGGCGGTGCGTACCGCATTGGATATGGGTTCCGTCACATACCATTTGAGTCAAAGGTGCAAGTTAGAGCCGGGTACTCAACTGGTGGGCAGACCGGCAGATTCGATCTGTCCGCTCAGCTACACCGTTCCAACTCCCGAGTACGCGTCGACCTGGATGCTCGAGCATCGGGCATCGAGGTGTTGCGGTTCTACGGGTTTGGAAATGAGACGGCACTGACCGGACCCAATGACAATGAGTATTACCGAGTAAAGCAAATACAGTATTCGGTGACGCCCAATCTCGTAGTGCCGGTATCGACTGGCGTTGAGCTTTCATCAGGCCCAACCTTCTGGTACTCCAGCACGATCGACCAACCTGGCAGATACCTGGCTACACTGCCGGATCTCTACGGTGCCGGGAAGTTTGGGCAGGTCGGATGGCAGGTTCATGCGTCGGCCGACACGCGAGACGTTCACGCGGCGGCGTCGCGCGGTATGCGGCTGGATCTGGGAGCGAGCGTGTTCCCAGCACTGTGGGATGTCGATAGCCTGTACACCGTGGTTCATGGATCTGCGTCAACTTACCTAACCGCCGCGAATGCACCACTTCGTCCGACGCTAGCGATGCGTGTCGGAGGAAAGAAGGTATGGGGACACTATCCATTCCAATCCGCAGCCTACATAGGCGATGCAAACAGCGTGCGACTTGGTCGCCAAAACCGCTACGGCGGTGACGCGTCCGCGTTTGCGAACGCTGAGTTGCGGATCAGGCTAAGCCGGATCTTCCTGGTGTTGCCTGGAGACATCGGTTTGTTTGTGCTCGGTGACGTGGGTCGGGTGTATCTGGATGGGGAGGATTCAGATCGCTGGCACAACGCACTTGGCGGTGGTGTATGGCTATCATTCTTGGGCGCTGCAAACACGATGAGCGTTGCTGTAGCCAGGAGTGAGGTGGGCACGAGTCTCGAACGGCGAACAAGCATCTATCTGCAAGGTGGATTCGCGTTTTGAGTTTTCCTAACTGTGGTCGCGGGAGTTCTTCATGAACTCAGGAAAGAACATATCCATTGCCGAGACGGTAGCGTCAGAGGGTAGTTCGGACTCGTCGTTGCCGCAGGATTTGCTGGAGCAATCCTGCAAGCGCGTTGGAATCGTCGGGATGGTGGGGATAGGCCTTTGGGGCTACGCGATTGTGAATGCGCTCATCAGACCGATCGCGGGGGTTGTGGCGGACGCGGGAATCGCGGCTGCGTTTCCAATGCCGGGTAATGTGATCGCCGGTGTCGGAGTCGTGGCGTCTATTGCGCTCGTGGCAGCGGCACGCCAACTCCACCACAGACCCATAATGCTCTCGAACATAGGTCTAGGATATCTGGTGTTGAGTGCTTTTTTCATCGGTCTCATGAATCAATGGCATCCATTCCTAATGCCTGGAACCGTATCCTGGGTCTGCTTGATAATCCTCATCTACCCGTCGATTGCTCCGAACCCGGTTGGCAAAACCCTGCTCGTATCACTCCTTGCCGCGTCCATGGATCCAGCAGCTCTCGGAATCACGTTTTTGAGAGTGGGCGAGATCAATGCCACCCTGGCCGAAGCCGTGCAGACCTTCATTCCCAACTACATATGTGCAGGGCTGGCATGCGTGCCGGCGCACATCATCGCTAGGCTCGGCCGTCAGGCCTCGAAAGCAAAGGAACTCGGCAGTTATCAGCTTGGTGAAGTGTTGGGGCAGGGTGGGATGGGTGAAGTGCACCTCGCCACGCACAGAATGCTCGCGCGCCCCGCGGCCATAAAGATCATCCGATCGGAAGTGTTGGGGGCGAGTTCCAGTTCCGCCGCGAAAGTGATCGTGGAGAGGTTCCGCCGGGAAGCGCAAGCCGCAGCCGCGCTGCGATCGCCGCACACGATCGAGCTCTATGATTTTGGTGTGAGTGACAACGGCACGTTCTACTACGTCATGGAGCTGTTGGACGGCTTGGATCTCGAAACACTAGTGGAGCGATTCGGGCCGCTGCACGCCGAACGTGCGGTGCACTTTCTCAAGCAGGCGTGCAATTCGTTGGGCGAAGCTCACGCTCGAGGCATGATCCACCGCGACGTGAAACCGTCGAACCTTCATGCCACTCGACTCGGCCTCACCGTGGACTTTCTCAAGATCCTCGACTTTGGCCTGGTTAAGAACATTGGGCCGCAACCCGATTCAACGCTGACGGCACCTCAGGTAGCACCGGGGACTCCCACTTACATGGCACCGGAGATCGCCATGGGTGAAAAACCCGATCAACGGGCCGACGTCTACTCTCTTGGATGTGTTGCATACTGGCTGCTGACCGGGCAACTGCTTTTCGATGGCAGGAATCCGGCAGAGGTAATGAATCGTCACGTGAAGGACGACCCGATTCCGCCATCCAAACGCACCGAACTCGATGTGCCTCCTGAGTTGGACGAGCTGGTATTGGCCTGCCTTTCGAAGAACCGTGACCTACGGCCCGCTAACGGGGAGGAGTTGGGCCGCCGCCTTGCCGCCCTGCACCTCGAGGAGAAGTGGACACAGGATAGGGCGCGGAGTTGGTGGGAGACGCACGTTCCCGATCGCTCTTACGGGGAAGTGATCCAACAGGGAGTGTTGGAACGAGCAAGTCTTTCTATGGACTAGACAGAGTCAACACCTCTATTGTATGTCGTCGGTGTCCTCCGGCCTCTGCACCTTGTCCTTGGACTTCCGCTTCAGCTCGTCGAGATTTATCGCGATCGACATATTGGATTCCAGCAGCGACTCTAGGATCTGCGCTGACGAGCGCCTCGTGTCGACTCTGCGGCCTTTGTCGTCAAGGAAAGGCCAGAGCTGAGTCCGAACCTCAGGTGGCAGCGCTGTTTCGAGGTACTCCAGAGCTGTGCCGCGTAACACTGCATCGTCGGTGTGGAGACCACGAAACGCGATCTTGAGTGGTTGACGCGGCAACAGCAACGCAAGGATAGTGAAGACATGTTCGAGGCTTCGGTTCGCCCTATCGCCGAGAACCTCGTCTAGCACAGGCGACCACTGTTCGTCTTCCATCTTATCGATGAGCCTATGGCTTTCCCAGACTCCTCGGTCTACGGCTACTTCTCTCAGCACGGCGGCAACGACGCGTTCACGGTCGATCCGCAGATCGGGATTCAACTCCTGTAGCCTACTCAGGGCACGACCGCATCGATACCGGACCTCGAACCGCTTATCCTCGAGCCCCATGAAGATGCCCTCGAACGCGCGCAACGTAGGACACGCCGCCAACACGAGCGGAATTCTTCGGCGTACCGAAAACTCTTCGACTTCGTCGAGCAGCCTGTCCAGGAGCTGACCTGTGACACTCGGTGAAATCTCGCGCAGGACCTGCATTGCCGTGGTAGCCACTTCGTCCCAAGCGAGGAGTGGAACGACGTGAGGAGCCATCAATGGCGTCAGAGGGGCGTTGGTCAGTGCTTTGCGCACGCGGTCGCCGTCACGAGAACGCAGCTCAGTGATCCGTGTGACCACGGGATCTGTGACGGGCATTGTCGGTTCAGTGACAACGCCGGGAGTAGGTGAGCCATCCGTTGGCATCTGACCAGGGGGTGTAATCCCGGGCACTCGCTCGGGTGAAGACGGTGCCAGCCCGAGGGTCCCTACGGTTTGCAGCATAACCGTGCGAGTCGCGGCGTCGTCAAAATCGTCCATGTCGAGTTGCGCGGCTCGTGACACCAGGCTTTTCTCGAGCGCTTGCACGTAACCTCTATGCAGTCGGATCGCCACGAGAACAGCAAGGATCGAAAAGCCCACCGTGAGGCCAAGCAGTACGCCGATCCCGGTTCCTACCGCAAGGAAGAGGGTCAGTTGGACGATCGCAGCACCGATCACATCGCCGAACCGCACAACTCCTACGTCGACGATCGTCTTGGAAGCGCGTTTCTGTCGTTGCCCGATCGGTGAGAACAGCAGTTCGTATGCCGGTCGATATAGAGAGTTGCGCATTACCGCTTCGGCACCTCGAGCAATGGCCGCTGTCGCCAGGCTCGGGATCGCAAGTGCGCTAATTCCACCCACTGTGAGCACCGTGGGAAGCAGTGCCACGGTGCGTGCCAAACCCAGCCGTTGCAGAGTTATGCGCCCGACTGTCGATTGCACCAGTACGGTGAACAGGGCAATGCCAGTGTAGAATACCGCGAAGAGACGTAGCAAATCGTCGCCGTCTCCGAAAGCCATCGTTGCTCGTGCTTTGAATACGAAATCGATGAACACCTCGGCCGTTGTCGCGAGCAAGATGAACGCCACGAGGTTTCGCAGGTAGGGTGTCTGGGCAATGATCTTGAGCCCGGAACGTTGACTGTCATCGGCTGGACTCTGGCCCGGTCGGCCCGCCGCTCGTGTAGGTGTTACGCCAATGCCCAGTCGCACGGCCATCCATGCACAGAACAGGTGAAGGCCCGCGAGAATCGGTAGCATTGCTGACATGGACAGCATAGCACCGACCCGCTCCGCCAGCAGCCCGCCAAGCAGACCACCGACTGTTGCACCTGCAGCTATGCGACTGATCTGTCGCTTGGCGGTGCGCGGGTCGAACCGTTCGTTCACGATCGACCAGAACCCTGACACCAAAAGGGCGCCAAGCGCGCCGTAGTGCAGGTATACGACGACTGCTACGGGCCTGCGGAACTGGGCCAGCAGTCCCCACTCCACCAGGAGCAGAACCGCACTCGATGAGAAGAGAACAGGGATCAAACGGGCCGGTCCCACCGATGTCATCCATCGAGATGCGGCAAATGCGAGCAGCACCGACAGCGCGGCCGATGTCATCACCATGGCGGGTAGTGCCGAGATGTCGAAGCTAGAGAGGAACAGAGCGTCGCGCGTTGCTTTGGCTGCCATCTGGTAGCCAATCATCGCGGTCGACGTAAGCGTCGCCGTGATCACCGCCGCTCGGGTGTCGCGGTCGCCTGGGCTCAAGGCGTCTCCGAGTAAATACGTTCTACTTAGCTGTCGCCGCCGCGAGTCGCACGTAGCGCCTTCCGATGAACACGGCCAGCACGATCCAGATTATCACCAATACTAGGTTGAATATGGCAAATTGCCGAGTCTGGAACAGCAAAACGTTTACCCCGACCAGGACCAACAGAGCTGAGAGCAGATCACCGGCGCGCCAGAAGAACGAGTCGATGGCCTGTTTGGCTTTGTACTTCTCCTCCCGCGTGGTAGGCAGAAACAGTACGTTACGCACCGTGTTCTGGAGTGAGTAGTCGGTCGCGTTCTCCGCTGTCTTCGCCCACCGAACCGCGGCGAGAATCGGGAAAAACGCTAGAATCGTGTAGCCAATGAAAGAGATTATCGGGAGAACCAGCAGGGCGGCACGCACCCCGAGGTATTTGATGATACGAGACACGAGGAATAGCTGGATCAGCAGGCCAGCCAAATTGACGCCGGAGTAGAAGACGCCGTAGAAGTTTCTGACGATGTCCTGTTCCGACAACCCACCGGCACCTCCGAGTGCCGCTGCGTTGGCCGCCGCTTCTTCAACCGTCCTGCCGAGTATGTACTCACCGGTCGTATTCACCCAGTTGAGAAACATCATGAGGAGCGCGATCAGGAGTAGGTAGCGACTGCGGAACACCAGCTGCATGGCTCCGCCAGTTGATTTCGGTGTTTCGTCTTGTGGTTCCTGTTCGGCGTCCAGGTCGATGACTTCGAATAGACCGCTTTCCTGTTTGTACTCCTGATCGGGCACCTTGAATTCGCCTGTCTCAGCTCTGAATTGGCCGGTTGCGGCAGGAAGTGTCCCTGTGGTATTGATGTCATCGACTTCGGATTCGGTACGTTTTCGCTCCCGCGCATCGATGACGTTGGTGATGGCCAATGCTACTGCCAAGATGATGGCCGCTAGTAGGAACAGCTGAGTTGTGCTTACCGATTCGAGGACCCTCGTTAAATAACTCCCGCATACGGCTCCCGCCGACGCACCGAACCCGACGAGCGGAAACAACCGTTTGCCTTCATCATTTGTATATACGTCATTAGCAAACGCCCACGCCTGGGCGATGATCATCACGTTGAAGATCCCGACCCAGAGAAAGAACACGATTCCAAGAGACATGCCTGCCTGCCCAAGCACATAAAACACACCCAGACAACCGATACAGATCGCCGTTACTACGTTAATCAGCCTGCGGCGTGGAACTTTGCCGGCGAGTATGCCGTATGCAGGCACGATTGCGGCTAGCAGCAGCACCTGCCCGGCAGAGGAGTATGCTTTTGCCTCAGCCCCAAACTCAGTCAGAATCAGCGCTTCCCGTACGACCTTCAGTACGTAATACGCAGTCAGTAGCAGGAATACGTTCAAGGTGAGGAGCAGGGCCGTCGGGCTCTCTCCATCGTGCACATCCGTAAACAACCTTAGGAAACGGTCGGCTGGGGTTGCTCGCTGTGGACTCATTTTCTCAGTGCCGCCCTTCTTGCTGTGCTCGACTCAACACAGGTGTTCAGACTCTGCTCGTGGCAGATGCCGAGTGTTACCGGTCAACCGCCACAACCCGGCCACTTCTTCTGGCTAAAAACACTGTCGTAGTCGAACTCCAACTCGCCCCACGAGTCAGCTGCACTTCGACTGCCAGGAATGGCGATTCCGAGATCGGTACCGAGCTGAGTTCTTCCCGTCCAAAGAACTGTTCGAGATTTGCGACGGTCTCCTCGAGTTCGCGCCACGTTGTCCATCGTCCACACCTTCGGTCGGCGGTTGATGCCGCAACCCTCACTCGGTAGCGGGAAGAAGACACCGAGTAGATGCCACGTTCGGTTCCCAGATCGTGGAACCTCAGCACTCCGTCTTCATACACGAAGAAGTCCAGTGGCGGGACCCTCTCGAAGTAATATCGTGCTATCTTGTCACGCCTTTCGGCGAGGACACGCGCAATCCATCGGGCCGCGTCGGGATTGGCGTATTTGCCCTGTTCAACCATGGCATCTATGTGATTGTCGTTGAAAGCAGAAATGATTTTCGCTGCCCAGTAGCCATCGCGGTCCGTGAGATTCGCGAAAGCCGCTGTCGGTTTGCTGGCTTTGAATCTGTTGGGTTCGAAGATCTCACTCTCGAAATAACCAACCTCGTCGATATCAGGAGGGCGTTCCAGGCGCCTCCAGCGGTCTTGAATCAATCCCAGGGAGAGAACGCGGCCCAAGATGGCAGCGAAGTCGACCGAGTATTCGAAACAGAACGGCTGGATCGGCCCATTCGCCGCCGCGCCGAGTGTGCTCGCAAGGTCGATGAGGTAATGCCGGAGAAAGCGCCGACCATCCTCTTCGACGTACATGTCGAGCGTATTTTCCTGCTTGGTATCGAAATGGCACAGCCAGGCGGCGAAGATCTGCAAACCTCGCAACTCGCGCCTATCTTCGTGATTAACCGTGTCGTTGGGATCGTCGTTGCGCCTACCGCGCCAATCGAAGGGGCCGCTGTTTTCACCAGGAAGTAACTTTCCCGCTAACGCGCGCCAAGTACCTTCCCCGGACAAAGCGACGCGTTGGAGAATGTCGTCTAGATCGGTTTCGGTCATCGTCCGTTCAGATCCGTCGGGCAATTCCAGTTCGACATCGTCTCCCACTACGAGTTCATTGCGGCCGAACTCGACGATTGTCTCCTCGGGAACGTTGTATCCGGCATTGTGGAAGATTCTACCGGAGATCACGCTCGCGGCTGTCGCCATACGTGCATAACCAGGTGCGTCGAACTTGATGAAGAAGATGTCGCCGCTGGCGTCGCGAATAGTGAAGCCAGGTGTGACACCCTGTGTCTTGCCGCCGATCACGGTCCAGATTCCGCTGCGATCCGGGCCAGGTCCTGTCAGGGGACCACGAGCCGCATCCGCAGGAGTAATCGGAAAGAGACCAATCCGGTTGGTGAACCAGGACGAGTTCGGCACCTCGTCCAATGTGTTCACGTTCGCCGCCGTCCGGACATGATCTCCACCGAACAATGTGCCGACGCGTCGCACAAATCTGCCGGGGTCGAACAGACGGCCCATGGGGCGGAACAGCGAAGACTCGATCGCGTCTCGCGATAAATTGGGGTCCCGCTCATCCGGCGGTGGAATGTCCCGGCGGTCGTCTTCGTGCCACACAATGGGAGCATCTCTCAGAGGTGCTTCCGACGCCGTCACCGCTACCCCGGCCATCAGGCAAAGCGCTGCGGCAAACGCCGGCTGATTACCGCGTCGGTACCGGATCGCGTCCATGGAAGAATCCACCTCTTGCAAACTGAAAGATCTGATCGGTTCGAAGACGCCAGACGGTTCCTTCACTGCTCCGCGCATACTCTACGCGCAGCACAAACCCTCCGGATCCGAGCAGTCGCAGACCGGCGCCGTACGATACCGTTAGCTGGTTGAAGTCGAACTCACTCAACTCGCCAAACACCTTCCCAACGTCGGTCAGCAGATAGAGGTCCAACCCAGTGGCATCGGGTTTCTCCAACACCCACAAGGGCCAGCGATATTCGGCTGATAGCACCGCCATACCACGATCGCGCCAGCGAAAATCGAGGAACCCGCGCATAAGATCTGGGTCATCATTGGTCATCAATCGCTGGAACGGGACATCACTCGTTCCCACCGGGTCGATCCAGGAACCATGAACCCTGAGCGCGAGCACGTGGGTTGGGTACCACAGCCGGAGGAACTGCTGCAGGTCGACGCGATACGTCAGGAACTCGGTATTGTCATCACCCACGAAATAGGCTGCGCGAATTCGGTGGCTGCCTCCTCGCGTTGGACGACCAGTTTCCACGGCAGTCACGTGTGACAAGAACGCGCCGAACGATATGCCCTTTGAAGTGGACCCATACCCTAAAGGCAACTCGCCGGGGAAGACATCCGTAATCGGTCGAACATAGTCCTCGCGAGGGTCCTTGGCGTCGACGCTGGAGAGCAGTACGTCACCTCCTAGATACACGTTGCCGACCACTCGTTGCTGGTAACTCGTGCCTAGCCAAGCGAGGTTTTGTCCGTAGTAGGATTTGGCCGACTCGGCAGACTCCGGCCCCAATCCGAAATAGCGAGCATTGGGACGCTGTCTGTACCCAACACCGAAATCGAACTCACCCGTGGCGCCCGACGGGAACCTCAGTCCCATGCTGGCGCGGTGAGTGCCGGTGACGGTCGTCGTGCCGTAGAGGCGGAAGCGGTTCCCACTTCCCAGAAACGCATCGTGCTGGAGAGCCGCCCCGCCACCGAAGCCTGATAACCCCCCGGCCTCTAGCTGCATCTGCACACCAAGCGGCCCCTCCCGTGGTCCCAGGAGCCGACCCACCTTGTATATCACCTTCTTCTCATCGAGATACTCGACCGACTCTCCTATCCCAAGTGAAACCAGTTTGAGCGGGAACGTGATGACTCTGTAGGGCCATACGAGCATACCTTCCCACACTGGCATGGGTTGGCTTCGCATTATCTGCGAGGTCGAATCCTCAGCTGGCGGAATCGCGCCCCAGTAGCTCTGACCGATACCATCTTCGATGTTGGAGCTGATGCTGTCGGAGGGTGGAGGCCGCAGTTGTCCGCTCGTATCGACGACCGCGGTGAAAACAAATGCACATACCGCGGCGAAGCGCCGGAATGAAGGTGACTTCAGGCCTTTGAGAATGACAATTCCTCTCCACTCGTGTGTTAGCATCGCGCTGCCACGCAAAGGTATAGCTGGCTAGACCGGAGCGCTAGCGATGTAGCGCGTGAAACCATTGCAGCACAGTACGCGTAGTCTGGGTATCGATGTCTACATTGCCTGCATCGATGCCGGCATTGTCAACTCAGCGGAGCGAAAACTCATGTCCCCTACGTATCCGGGCGAATTTGAACAGATGGTGCTTCTCGCGATCCTGAGACTCGAGGACAACGCATTTGCGTTGTCGGTTCTGCGGGAATTGGACAAACAAGCAGGGCGTAGGGTGTCGCGTGGCGCACTGTACAAAACGCTGGAACGCCTCGACGAGAAGGGACTGGTTGAGTGGGAGGTAGAGGAAACGACTCCCGGTCGAGGTGGACATCCGAGACGCAGGTTCAGTGTGACGCCGACGGGAGTCCGAGCACTTCGGACGTCGCGCGACGCACTCCATCGACTCTGGCATGGATTGGAAGACATGCTTGGAGAACCGAACCCGTGACTGCGCGCAATCTGGAGCCGCCACGCACTGCCGAACGGCTACTACGCAGGGTCGTACCTGCAGGCGTCGTTGGGCGGAGCATTCTCGGCGACGCGAGAGAAGAATACCTCGAGCAGGTCGAAGCAGGCTCACGGCTATCCGCATCGGTTTGGTATTGGAAGCATGTGATGGGCATGGTATATCGGCACGTGACAGATAGGTCTCAGGCCGTCAGTCCATCGTTGCGCCAAGAAGGGGGATGGCGCGTCCGCGTGGGTACGCTAACTGATGATGCGCGCGTTGCCGCGCGCGCATTACTCAAGAAACCCGGTTTCACCCTTGCCGCCGTCATTACGCTCGGCCTCGGCATAGGCGCCAATACCACCATCTTCAGCCTGGTCTATTGGGTATTGCTGAAGCCGCTTCCGTACCCGAATGCGGAGCAATTGGTCGGCATCTATCGCATTGACCCAGACGTTACGGGCAGAGATCCCTCGCCGAGAAGCCTGGCAGGCCTTTGGGCGGTGCCTTACGAGGTGTACGGCGACTGGGCGGAGATGAGTTCTTCGTTCGCGCACTCCGGCGCCTACTTCACTACGTCGTTCACACTGACGGGTGATGACCGGGCTGAGCGATTGAGTGGAGCGATGGCCACGTCGGGCATGTTCGCCTCTCTAGGAATAGCACCGATGCTCGGACGCACTTTCCAGGAAAGTGACGATGAGGTTGGTGCCCCGGCGCTTGCGGTTCTCAGTCACGGACTCTGGCAGGGTCGGTACGGGTCCGATCCCAACGTGCTTGGCCAGCAGATCTTCCTATCCGGTATCTCATATCAGGTGGTCGGCGTGATGCCACCGCAATTTGGCTTCCCCAACCAAGGCGTGCAGGTCTGGGCGACCTTCGAGGACAGTCGGAAGACATCGCCGGTTCGAAACGGTGGGTATCTCCAGGTGATAGCCCGCTTGAATCCCGGAGTGTCGCTTCAGGCCGCGCAGGCCGACGTAGACCGGGTAGCACTTCGAATAGGTGAGCTTTATCCCGAGGAGAGCGAACACGGTATCGGGCTGTTTCCCCGTAAGTTGCTTGAGGTGGCAAGTGTGAAAGCCGGTCTCGTTCTCCTGCTGGGAGCGGTTGCGCTCGTACTGCTGATTGCATGCGCGAACATCGCGAGCCTGCTGCTAGTGAGAGCCACCGAACGTAAGCGCGAACTCGGAATCCGCATCGCTCTCGGAGCAGGTCGTAGCAGACTAGTTACTCAGCACCTGACGGAAAGCGCACTGCTATCGATCGTTGGTGGTGCGGCTGGCTGCCTACTTGCGGTTACCGCTCTGGGCCCCTTCAAGGCGGCGTTTCCTGGTGGATTGCCGCGGTCTGACGCGATCGCTGTGGACTACAGACTTATGCTGTTTGCTGGAGCCTTAACGCTACTCACCGGACTCCTCACGGGGGCGCTTCCGGCGATACGTGCGATCCACACGCCAATCGTCGCGGTGTTACGGGAGGGTAGTCGTGGATCCGTTGGTGGTCGACAGCGAAACCGAACTCAGACCACTCTCGTGGTCACGGAGATAGCTCTCGCATTTGTTCTTCTCGCGGGTGCCGGGTTGTTTGTCAGGTCGCTATCGAGGCTGACCTCCGTGGACTACGGGTTCAACGCAAAGAACCTCCTGGTGATGGGCCTGAGTTTGCCGGCTTTGTATCGAGAATCTCATGAAGTTTCGCTCGGCTTCTTCGAAGAGCTGAATGAGCGGCTGCAAACAATCCCCGGAGTCAATACGGTCGGAAGCATGAACCAGATGCCGTTCGTGGGTGGATGGTCTACACCTCCCACGATCGTCGAGACATCGGACGGCATGCTGGATGTGAATGTTCACACGGTCGCGGGATCGCCAGACTACTTCGAGACGATGGGTATGTCTATAAAGGCAGGGAGGGGCCTCACGGAGGACGATCGACAGGGAGACATGCTGGTTACCGTGGTGAATGAAGCGATGGTACGCCGATACTGGCCCAGCGAAAACCCCATCGGCCGTCGTATCGGCACATCGGACGCTGCCGGTGATTCGGTATGGGTTACGGTCGTTGGAGTGGTCAGCGACGTGCGGTACCGGCTCAACATGAACCCGATACCCACCTGTCATTTGCCTATCTCGCAGTGGCCGTCCTGGTACCAGTGGATAGTCATGCGCTCGGCTATTGATGCAGACGCCGTATCACGTCCGGTGCGTGAGGCTATCGCTGCGATCGATTCCGATATTCCCGTTCGCGTTCTGCAACTCGAGGAGCGGATAGAGAACTCCACGGCGGTCGCGAGCCCTCGCTTTGGCATGTTCGTTTTTAGCTGCCTGTCAGGACTGGCAGCTCTGTTGGCCTTCGTTGGCATCTATGGTGTACTCGCGTACACCGTTCAGCAACGAGCCCATGAGATTGGGGTCCGGTTGGCTCTCGGTGCGGGTGCTAAGACGGTATTGCGGACCTATTTGGCCCGCGGTCTGCTTTTGGCTGGATTGGGCCTGACTATAGGGATAGCGTTGGCGCTCGGTGTCTCGCGTGTGATGTCCAGCCTTTTGTTCGAGACGAGCCCGACCGATCCGTTGACGCTCGTCGCGGTTTCGCTTCTGGTCGCGGTGGCTGCCATTTGTGCTAGCTACTTCCCAGCCAGACGCGCCACCAATGTCGATCCAGTGGAAGTGTTGCGACAGGAATAACCGGCGCGGGTCATTCCTGCTTCAACACCACTACAGGATGCACCTTACTGGCGCGCAAAGCAGGGACCGCGCATGCCGCTGCTGCTACTCCACCGAGGAGCACGACAACCGCGGAGTACGTGACCAAATCGACCTGGCCCACACCGTAGAGCATATTGGTGAGCAACCTGGTGAGCCAGACGGCTCCTACTAGACCAATGCCCAATCCTATGCCGGTCACACTGAGCCCATGTCGCAAAACCAGTCCCAAAACGTCTCCGCCTGCAGCGCCCAACGCCATGCGGACGCCGATCTCATGACTCCGTTGACTGACCGAATACGAGATGACACCGTAGATCCCCACGGTGGCAAGCAGGAGAGCAACTCCTGCAAACGAACCCAGGAGCAGCAGATTGAATCTCGGTTGGGACACGGACGCAGTGACCAGATCATCCATAGTTTTCACATCGGAAACCGGTTGGTTGGGATCGAGCGTCCAGACTTCTTCCCTCACCGCTGCAGCGATGCTCAACGGATCGGATACGGTCCTCACCGCTACGTACATACCGTTTTCCGAGCCCTGCTTGTACGGATAGAAAGCCTGCTCGCGGCCAACCGAACCCAACTCGTAGTGCCGGGAGTGTCGTACTACGCCAACGATCTCGCGCCAAACTGACTCGCCTTGATCGTCTCGATGTATGGATACCCGTTTGCCTATGGGGTTCTCATTCGGCCAGAACCGTCGAACGAACTCCTCATCAACAATCGCGACAAATGGTCCATCGGTGTTGTCGAGTGCGGTGAAGAACCGTCCACGGACCAGGCCTATGCCCATCGTCTCGAAGTAGTCTGGGCTGACCCACCTGCGCTCTGCCTCCAGTGCCCACTCTTCCTCGGGCAGTGCCTCACTCGAATTTACGCGTGTAGTACCCGAAGCATACGATCCACTGAGCGGAAGGTGAGTGATTGTTCCTACAGAGGTCACCCCAGGCAGTGAGGCGGTACGTTCGATGAGCTGATCGTAAAACTGCTGCACCAGTTCGTATGTGTTGTATCTAGTCTCCGGTAACGAAACCCTGAGGGTAAGAAGATTCTCGGAGTTGTATCCGGGATCTGTGGCCTGGAGTCTCAAGAAACTCTTGACCATCAGCCCTGCGCCGATCAGTAGCACCATGGCCAGCGCAACCTCGGCCATCACCAGGCCATCGCGAACGAGACCTCTTCGCACTCCCGTGCCAGATCCCTGTCCACCCTCCTTTAGCGAGTTGACGAACGACTTGCCTGCCCCGTGTGCTATTGGAGCTAGGCCAAACAGCACACCGGTCACGATTGTCACGGCGAGTGTAAACAACAGCACGCCGCCGTCGATGGTTATGTCGTTCCGTCGAGGTAGTGCTTCCGGTGCGAGCACCACCAGCGTTCTCACGAGACCGAAGCCGCATAGGAGTCCAAATGCGCCGCCCAACAAGGACAAAACGATGCTTTCGGTGAAGAACTGCTGAACCAACCGCGACCTTCCCGCGCCGAGAGCTGTGCGAACCGCGATCTCGCGCTCCCGCCCCGTGGCCCGAACGAGCTGCAGATTTGCTACGTTTACGCAGGCGATCAATAGAACGAAAACAACACCTCCCAGGAGCACGAGAAGCGCTGGTTTGACAGCTTCGACGAGATCATCCTGCAGTGAGAACACGGTCAGGCCCCAACCTTCGAAGTCGTAGTACCTAGGACTTCGCTCTTGTATCGCGAGCGCTACCCTGTCCATGTCGGCCTTGGCTTGCGCGAGGGAGACGTTGTCTTTCATGCGACCGATCGCGCGCAGGAAATGGTTACCACGGGGAAGTTGATTGTAGTCAGCTCCGAGAACCGGCGTAATAGGAATCCAAAGGCCGATGTTACCGGGCATCTGCAGGTCGGGATGTAGAAGGCTGAAATTTGGCGGCAGGACTCCGACAATGGTGTAGCTGCGCCCATCCGCGAACAGATTTCTGCCAACCACGGACGGATCGGCAGCATAGCGGCTCTTCCAGAGTCCATCGCTTATCATGACAACCCGGTCCGCTTCCGGTGAATCATCCTCGGGCACGATTGTCCGGCCAAGCGCGGCGTTGACACGAAGCACCCG
This sequence comes from Gemmatimonadota bacterium, assembly GCA_039589395.1. Taxonomy (GTDB): domain Bacteria; phylum Gemmatimonadota; class Gemmatimonadetes; order Gemmatimonadales; family GWC2-71-9; genus JBDGYW01. Next base: position 35,348 of record JBDHHK010000003.1, on the reverse strand, counting down.
GAAGAAATTCCCGGACGTACCAGCGGCACCGACATTTTCTGGGTCGCCATCTCCGGTTACGCTCAGAGTGGTGAATACCGCGGTGCCGATATCCTCAAACGCGGTGCTGAACTCCCGCATCTCTTCGAGCTCCGGTCCTGACACCCAATTCTGTGGAAGGTCTATCCCAAAATTCGTCCAGATCACCGCCAACTGCTCGGGATCCTCATACGGCAGAGGCCGCAGTAGTACTGTGTTGACGACACTGAACACCGCGGTGTTGGCTCCTATCCCGAGCGCGAGAGTGAGAACCGCGACTATGGTGAAAGCGGGGTTTTTGAGTAGAGCACGCGCTGAAAACCGCACGTCTTGGATAATTGAGGATATCATTGCTCTTTTTTCCGTCTTTGAACTGTGGCTCTGATTTAGTCGGGAAAATCTGAGAATTCGGCGCTGCGTTCCGGACTCGACTATCGCGTCTACGAGTGCTCTAAACCAGGAGTACGGTGTGCCGATCCAACCTTTCCTTCGGCATTGGATCTTCTTGGACTCCAGGTACGCCTGCTCCAAATCGGCTGAGTAGGCATCGCGAAATTCACGCGGATAGAGCAGCAGCAACACTCGGAAGTAGCTGCGAGACAGCCTTTGGCTCATTCCGTCTCCTAGCCGCTCACCAAATTCTTCGATCGCGCGGCGTCAACGAACCGAGCTAATCGGTTGACCTCGTCGATCAGAACTCGACGCCCATCGTCAGTTATGCTGTAGTACCTAGGTCGTCCCCCTCCCGCTTCAGAGTTGGGTGGCTGCGGTACTTCCTCCACAAAACCTCTATCGACGAGGCTTTTCATCGATCCGTACAGTTGCCCGGGCCACAGGTGCATCCTGCCGTCCGTCCGTTCCAGAACCTCGTTCATGATCTCGAGCCCATGCAGGTCGTGATCTCCCAACGCAAGAAGAATCTGAAACCACTGTGGTTTGAGACCCGAGATTTCCCGTTTCCCGGCCATGTTGCCTCCACATTCGATTTCGCCGCCGTGTTTATACTAGTCAGTATATACTAAATAGTATATTCTCGCCGGCAAACCCCATAACGTGTGATGGCGACGATCGGTTTCAACTATGGTTCGGGAAGAAGGAGCTCGGTGAGCAGGGCTCCGATCGGCGAGAGGACAGCCAGGACAAAGATCACCCAGACGGTCCCTGCAACTATCTCGACCGGTGAAGAGACCCATCCGGCGATCCCAAATGCGCTCAGCGAAAAGAACGCGCCCGTGAACACGCCACACAGCGTGGCCCCGATGATCCGCCTGCCGAGTGTTGCCCCGCCTGCGCTTAGAGTGGCGGTCGATCCGCACAAAAGTGGCAACGCCAACATAGCCCACCATATCTCAGCGAGTGTCGGTACGTGTCCGATCCGTTGGCCGTAGTAGTACTGTGTCGAGAGGAGCGCGGTAGCACCGATCGCGCCCAACGGCAGCGCGTGCCAAATTCGTGACGGCTTTTCGGAGCGGGCCTCTGCTCTTCTCCGCATCCGACCACGTATAGTCAGAGGAACATTGTAGAACCAGGTGAACACCTTGTGTTCGAGCAGGGCGCCGTTCTCGCCGAACACCGGGATTACGTGAACGGCCTCGGTTGCCCAGTGCGCAGCCATGAATCGGGCTAGAGTTGGGTATCGGTATGCCATCTGGATCGGAAACGCCAGATACCCAACGTATTTGAAGAACCCCAGGAATACGGCGATGTTGTAATCCTTGAAGTTGCGCTCCCTCACCACCAGGTATACAACGTAGAACCCCCGCACGAGCGATCCCGGGGAAATGGGTACCACCTGAAACAGGAAGAGGATACCGGCAACGGCCACAGTGCGTTCAAACCCTGGCATGTCGGGGTTCAGAGCCCAGAAGATGCCCGCGACAATAAACGAGACGATCTGCGTGACCGGTAGGGTGCAAACATGCACCGCGAGCGACTTCAGGTACTTCTGGATGAAAGGTTCTTTGATCCGCGACAGGATAGTATCTGCGTCATCCTCATTGATGATGCGTTTCTGCTGACCCTCATGCACCATTTCGCGCAGCCATTGCTCCCGGAGCGACGCTTTGAAGTAGAGCTTGACGGGTCGCACTAGGATATAGTGCAGGCGCTCCTTCAGATACTCTCGGCTTGTCAGACACTTGTGGATACCCAAGGGCAGAAACGAGGCCATTGCGTTACCGAAAAACGCCAGCCCACTACTCGCCACCCTCTCCGCTTTGTACTGGTCAACTCGCCCGGCTCTGTGCCAAGCGACCACGCGCTCCAGCATCTTGCCTCTGAACGCTCTCCTGAAGTAGCCGGAGCTCGTCAGCAGTGCTCGGTAGTGTCTCCTGTAGGCGGCCTCGCCCCAATTCTTGATGATCGCACGCCCGACAAACGGAAGCATGCCGAGGATCTGGAACAGCAAAACCACCAAAACGCGGCCGCGCTTGGCTTCCTCGTGGCGTTCATCAATGAGACCGCGAACACGCCAGCCCGTCAGTGCGCTGGCGAAGATCTGTCTCCACAGTGACCTGCTAAAGAACAGACGCAGGTGGTTGTGGGTGACGTCGATCAGCGAATCGCGGTACACTTTTTCCGCTCGTTCGAGTTCTTCGAGCAGCTCCCCCATATCGGCAAACTCGTCGGCATGCTGCTGAACGAATTGCCTGAGCTTGTTGAGGTTGCCGCGATCGAACTGTACCAAACTGCCGCGGCCAAGTCCCTTCAGGATCAACAAGAAGTCGCCGGGGCTCATTGGGAGGAACGGCAGCAGAGTCAATCCGGCTCTGAAATCCACTGCTGTCAGGCCTGCCTCGGGTTTTCCCTCGGTGGATGTCCTCTTGAGGCAGTTGGGCTGACTCTTACACGTGGTCCATTCATATTGCCGGGCAAATTCGTGCGCACCCATGTCGTTCAAGAGCCGAACGAATGATTTCATGAAGTGCCTTTTTGCACGGTACTCCGGCGACCCGAGTAACGCTTCGTCTACCGCCCTGCCCTTCCTCCACCTTTTTAGCAGGTCGACGCGATCGTCGACTTCCAGCTGCCAAACCCTACCGTCAATCCAATTGCTGATCTCCCCGCAGCTTCCCAATGCGTGATCGACGAATGTGCAGTGCACGTCGTTAACGCATGAATCATCTCCGAACCGTACTCTTGCTCCACGTTTGATGAACTTCTGCCAGAGTGCTCCCGCGCGTGTTGCGGTAGGGTTTGTTTGGAGCTGGAAAGCACCCTGAAAGCCGATGTAGTGCAGCGCATTTCTGAAGAAGAGCGAGCCGCCGCTCGGTGGAATCAGGATTTTCAGGGCAAAGACGGCTCCCTTTGGCAGGAGCTTTTCGATTGGTTTTTCAGATTCCAATACCCGTACCCGATATACCTGCCCCGCGAATCCGCCACCCACGAACTTCTCAATCTCCAGCCGTACTCGGCCGGGAACCGCGGCGGCGTCCGTTGGAGTGACATCGTATTCAAGGGCGTCCCCCGCGTCGTATCGTTGAACTCGAAACGGTCTATGCAGGCTCAGCTCTTCGAACCGTTGTTCCAGCTTTTTGCAGAGCTCTACCGAGTACTCAACTGCCATCCAGCTCTTACCTCTTTGGCTTGTTTTGAAAGAATTTTACGGAGCACAATACAGGATCCGGCTCCAGGATTCCAGTTTGCGTCTGCCACACTTCCCCCAACGGTTGCGGAAAGGTGGCAGTCAGCCGCAATTAACGGACCCCGCTTGGCGATCCCCAAACTCAGAACTGTGTGCGTGGCACTCGTTGCTGTAGATTGCGACCAAGAGGACATTAGCGAACGGAGTACTTGATGCCGCTTTTCAAACGGGAGGGCGATCTAATCCACTTAACGGCTCGGAAGTTCTACGTTTTCACCGCCACCGTAGCCCTGGTTGGGTTCGGAGGCGGGGCTGTCTTTGCGTCCACATATGTTGCTGCGCAAAATGGGTCTGGCGTGCAAGACGGTGGGTCGAACGCTGGCGCCGCCGGTCAGGCACAGGACCAAGACCGATCATCGATCCAGCAGCGACTAGTAGGAAACGCGCGTCACTCAATCGGATCTGCCGACGCACCTGTGACAATTGTCGAGTTTACTGATTACGACTGCCCCTACTGCCGCCGGTACTACCATGAGACGTTTCCGCAAATCATGGAGAGATTCGGCGGCCAGGTGAGGTACGTGATGCGTCACTTCCCCTTGGTTTCCATGCATCCTGAAGCCGTCAAGGCTGCGGAGGCTGCGGAATGTGCAGCCGCGGACGGCCTGTTTTGGGAGTTTCACGATCTGATAATGCAGGGAGTGCCATCGCTCTCGGTTGAGAGCCTCAAACAGTACGCCGCTGATATCGGCGTAGACATAGGTTCGTTCAATCGTTGTCTCGACGACGGAGGGAAAGCGACCGTCGTGCAACAGGACCTGCGGGATGGCTACATGCACGGTGTGCGGGGCACGCCCACTTTCTTCGTAAATGGGTATTCGTTGTCCGGTGCACAACCGATCGACGTATTCACGGCGTATATCGAAGCAGCTTTGGCTGACGCGGGGCAGTGATCTTTTCCGATCACAGCTCTGGTCGACACATAGATTGAGTTTATGATTTGAGAGTGTTGAGAGAGGCCTGTCTACGCGGCTGGGTCTCTCTTTCTCGTTGTTGTTCGTTGTCCGGATTTCGCGGAGTCGTCCGCGGCGCGGCGGCGGAGTTATTCAACTTAAGGAGTGGGAACATGAAGAACCGGGCTACCGCCGGTTTGACGGTTATGTTTGCCGTGGCAATGAGTGCCTGCGGGACAGTTTCGAGCGCAGACCTGGAGTCGTTTGAGGAACGGTCCAGCTATGCTGTCGGAGTTGATATCGGGAACAACCTTAAGCGGACCGCTGTCGAGTTTGAAGTTTCACTCCTGTTGCAGGGCCTCGCCGACGTGCTGGAAGACCGCGAGCCGCAAATGACCGATCAGGAAATTCGCGAGGTGTTACAGGAACTATCGACGCAGTCACAGACCGCTCAGCGACAACAGTTTGAAGACGCAGTCGAGCGCAATACGGCAGAAGGCCAAGCATACCTCGCGGAGAACGGGCAGCGAGATGGAGTGACTACCACGGAGAGTGGTTTGCAGTACGAAGTGATCACATTGGGCAGCGGCCCGAGGCCGTCGGCCACCGATCAGGTATCCGTGAACTATCGCGGCACCCTGCTTGATGGTACAGAGTTCGATAGCTCATATGAGCGCGGCGAACCGGCCACCTTTGCCGTGGGACAAGTAATCTCCGGATGGACAGAGGTGCTCCAGCTGATGCCCGTGGGTAGCAAGTATCGCGTGGTTATTCCGTCGGATCTCGCTTACGGAGACCGCGGTGCAGGTAATGACATCGGTCCCAATGCCACGCTGATCTTTGAAGTGGAGTTGTTGGCGATAATCGGACAGTAGGTTTTCCCGGGGTCGAGGAGTTCGAGTTGACCGAAGGAACGTTCGTTATCCGCGGCGGCACGGTCGTGACCGACCAGGCCGTGTCCCGTTTGGATGTGCGGATCGAAGGTGAGACGATAACATCAGTCGGGGAATTCCCGGACACCGACGGCACGACCGTGGTTGATGCTGTTGGTTTGCTCGTTTTGCCGGGTGCTGTCGACCCGCACATTCATTTCAATGAACGAAACAAGGGGCAGATTGGCGTCCACGACTTTTTGACGGGCGGCCGCGCCGCCGCGTTTGGCGGGACCACCACCGTCATCGATTTTGGAGATCAGATACACGGAGAGCCACTTCTCTCCGTCTTGGACAAGAAGAAGGCAGAGGCGGAGGGTAAGGCAGTCGTCGATTGGAACCTCCATCCGATAGTCAACCACGTGACCCCTGAAGTATTGGAAGAGATTCCGACGATCGTGGAAGCGGGGCTGCCGACCATCAAGTGTTTCATGACGTTCCGGTCGCTCACCGGCGAGTCTGCGGTAAATATGTATAGCGGCAAACCTGGCCGCATCATTTCCGACGAGGAGTTCTGCGAGCTCACTGCGCGCTTGGGCGCCGCGGGCGGTATGCTGATGGTACACGCCGAGGACAGTACGATCATTGACAAGCTGGCGGAAAAGAAGTTGGCAAGTGGCCATACACTGGCGATCGACCATGCTCAAAGTAGACCGCCCGAATCGGAGGGGAACGCCGTTCGTCGGATCGTCGAGGTAGTCAGGCAGACGGGATGTCGTGTCTACGTCGTGCACCTTTCCTCAATCGACGGCCTAACAACTGTTGCTGCCGCAAGGCAGGATGGACTTCCTGTCTATGCGGAAACATGTCCGCATTTTCTGATCTTCACTGACGAAAAGCTGCGAAGGGATGACGGATACAAATGGCTGGGCTCGCCCCCGCTGAGAGATGAAGCCACACAGACGGCATTGTGGAGTGGGCTTTTCGACGGGAGCATCTCCACCGTCGCAACCGATGACTGTGCATTCTCGCTGGAAGCCAAGGAAGCCGGTGCCGACAACTTCGACCTCTGTCCTGAGGGGATGCCGGGAATCGAACCGCGCCTGACTGTTTTGTACTCGGAGGGAGTGGCAAAGGGACGTATCTCGTTACCGCGCCTGGTCGAGCTCGCCTCAACCGCGCCGGCATCCCTATTCGGTCTAGCTCATAAGAAGGGGACCATTGCACCGGGTTACGATGCCGATATCGTGTTGTTCGACCCGTCGATTTGCTGGACAATGGGGCAGGACACTCTACACATGGCCTCGGACTACTCCGCCTACGAGGGCGTTGAGGTCACCGGCAAAGTCGTCAAGGTATTCTCGCGTGGAGAGCTGATAGTAGACGGTGAGCAGTTCCTGGGCGCACCGGGCCGAGGAAGATTCGTACCATGTACGAGGATACGAGGAAACGAGCCATGACCACACGACGCTCATTTGTAAGGCTGGCTGCAGGGGCAGCCCTGAGTCCTCTAGCGGCACCCACCTTCAAATCGAAGGCTAGTGAGCGGCTAGCCCGGTGGAGGCTCGGCGACTCTCGGGATGCAGATACGATCGCTCAAGATGAGACTTACTGGGAGGTCATACAACGCGAGTACACGCAGGACGCAAGCTTCATCAACATCGAGAGCGGCTATTTCAGTCCGGCGTCGGATGTGGTGCTTGAAGCGCAAATCGGTTGGCTCCGCGAGCTGAACCGCATTCCATCCTTTTACATGCGGCGACGTATGGCCGGCGAGCGCGAGAATCTCAAACAGTTTTTCGGTCGGTTTGCAGGTATCTCCCCCGACGAATTCGTGATTGCTCGAAACACCACTGAGGCGCTGAACACGATCCTTCACGGCATACCGCTCGAAGCTGGCGAGGAAGTCCTGTACAACAGCCGGGAGTACCCGAGCATGCAGGAAGCGCTCGAGCAACGCGCAATGCGTTTTGGGACCGTAAACAGAGTCATCGAGATCCCCTGGCTTCCAGCCTCACAGGACGAAATCGTACAGGCGTATGCGGATGCGATGACGCCGCGTACCCGCTATATCCTCGTGTCGCACATGATTTACCTCACCGGCCAAGTACTTCCGGTTCGGGAAATCTGCGATATGGCTCACGAGCGAGGTGTTGAGGTAATTGTGGACGGCGCGCATTCCTTTGCGCATCTCACCGAGGCCATCAGCGACCTGAATTGTGACTACTACGCTACCAGCCTACATAAGTGGCTCGGGGCCCCGCTCGGCACGGGCCTGATGCACATCAGGAGGGAGCACATTTCCAAGGTGTGGCCGTTGTATGGAGACCGTCGCGCTCAAGGAGACCACGTCGGCAAGTTCGAGCACATCGGCACTCATCCCCAGGGAACGGACCAGACGATTTTGGATGCGATCAGGTTCCATGAAGCGATTGGAGCCGAACGCAAAGAGGCACGACTCCGCTTCCTCAAGAACTACTGGGTCGAAAGAGTGCAGGAGATACCCGGTGTGCGTATCAACACGCCGTTGGGTGACGACCAGTCATGTGCGATCGCGAACGTGCTGGTGGATGGTAGAACGCCTGCCGAATTAGTGGATGCTTTGTGGGATCGATACCGCATCTTCACGGTCGGTGTGGAACAGGGCGCACGGATCGCGCCGAATGTGTTCACACGGCTCTCCGATCTGGACCTTTTAGTGCAGGGTATTGGGGAAATCGCGGCCGGATAGTCAGTCGCGCGCGTGGGTACTACGGCTTTTCAACGTAACGGGGACGAGTCCTTCGCAGATGCACCCGTGCCTGCGCCGGAAGGCTGGAGCCATCTTTTCAAGCCAGATTTCCGGAGTCCCACCTCGGCGGAAAAACAACCTCATCAGTGTCGTTTGCAGTCTGTTGTAGGCTGCTAACGGAGACCCGAAACGCTCCATGTAGGACTGGCCGAGCAGGGTCATGCTACCACCATCAGCATTGCGGTGAACGCGGTGAGTATGAAGAGTGCAAGGGCTTGGATCCGTTCCTGTTCGTTCATCTCTGCTCCCAGATGGTACCCGCGATCTTGTTGATGACACTACTGATGAAGCGCTCGGTTTGTTTCAATGTGAAAGTGTCATTTCGGTACCCGGAAATTCTTGGCGCCGCCTGTCGGGGTGATTACGTTCGAGGCGGAAAGGAGAAACAATGTCCGAATCAACGAGACGTGATTTCTTGAGGAATGCGGGGTTCTGCGGAGCGGCGACCGGAGTCGGCTTATCTGGTGGCCTGGGATTAAGCGGTTCCTCGATTGCGGCGACTCAGGCGCAGCATCCTTTCGGATACCCGGAGTCCGGCTTGAATGTGGAGGGGACCAGAGAGCTGGGGCATGGCGGCTTTCAGGGAATCACCTTAGCCGACGGAACTAGTCATGCGGGATGCGCGTTCGGGACCTTTAATGCAATCATAGGTCAGCTTGCCGAAAAGGTGGGCGAGCCTTATACGAATATCCCGGTTCAGATGATGGATTGGGCTGGTGCGGGAGTAGTTGGGTTCGGTACGCTGTGTGGAACTCTCAACGGGGCAGCGGCGGCAATGGGACTGATTTGTAGCGGCAGCGATGCCCGTGCGTTCGTTTCGGACTTGCTCACATGGTATTCGGAAACGGAATTACCGACAAACCTATATGCTCCAACAGGCGAGCTACCGCAGAGCCGAGCCGATAGCAATCTTTGTCACGTTTCCCTCACCCGCTGGTGCCGCGCTTCCGGGTACGCAAGCGGATCTCCGGAGCGAGCGGAGCGCTGTTCGCGGCTTGCGGGCGATGTTGCGGCCAAGGCAGTGGAGATGCTGAATTCCGCCGCTCTCGGCCTGCAGGTTCCCTCAGAGAAGACCGTGTGCCGCGCCTGCCACTACATGGGTCCGACATATGCGGCAGGGCAGTTCACTCATGGAGAGATGAACTGCCTGACCTGCCATATCAATCTCAAAGAGAAGCAGGTTTTCCCGACCGGGCACGCGCGGGGAGACAACGGATAGGCCCGCGATCGGGTTTTCTGTGAGATTCTAGCTGCGAATCTTCCGACTGAAACAAGCAGTGTCTTCGAGATCCCTCCCCCTTGCGGCTGATGAACCCGTGATGCATGTTCGCGCACGTTTGAATGCATGATGTGCTGGTGGTCCATCGACCCAACCGTCTGACTGACGCCGCGGTAGACGCCCGCCCGACGACGAGGCTGTTGGGCCACTTGCTGATGCTGCCTGCTTGATTTTCGCTTGACACGGGTCCGACAGACTTGGGCTCGACGTAATGACAGGAGTGAGGAACATGCAAGTCCCTCACTTGCCGGTAGCATTGTCAGTGGCAACGTACGACTGGAATCCCAAGACAATCGCTCTCTGTGTCGCAATGCACTTCATGCCGAACGCCGATGCTCTCGTGGAACGCTCAGGTCTGGTGAAGCCCGGGTTCCACTGTACCGTGACTCACAGCATACTGTTCGCCATCGTTGTCAGTGGCTTGGTTGCCATCTGGTCGCCCCACTACGGGATCTTCACATTCGCCGCAATACTGTCGCATTACGCCGCCGACATCGGCAGTACTGTGGGCCTACCGCTGCTGTGGCCGTTCGTGAAGAAGCGATACACCATAGCACTGTTCAAGGATACTGGATACTGGGGAAGGGATATGCTAGTGGGCTACAAGCAGCCGATGGCTTGGGTGGTGGAAGGCGCGGTCGCAATCTTCTTCATTCATAGGCTATTCGAGATAAGCGTACTGGGATCCAACTGACTCGGGAACTGCTATGTCGACCGATCACTGGGACTGTGTTGTGGTTGGCACCGGTTTTGGCGGCAGCACCGTTGCACTCAAGCTCGCTTCAGCCGGCAGTGGCGTGCGGTGCAACGATTCGTGAGAAGACTGTTGCCAAGCGCCTGGTCCTGTCTGACGGGCGGGTGAGTGTAGTTGAATGTGTCGATCTGAACACGGGTGAGGAAACCACGGTCAGCGCCGATATCAGTATCGTCAGCGGTGGCGCGATAGCGTCAGCAGGCCTCCTGCTGTCGTCAGGTCTTCAACATGTGGAGCCGAACGGCAGGCTCATCGGGCGATACCTGATGCGTCACTGTTGTGGAGTCGTTGTCGGGCTGTTCCCGTTCAAGACCAACCCCGAACGCCTGTTCCACAAACAGGTGGCAATAACGGACTTCTATCACGGGCATCCGTCCGAGAAACCCGACGGACCCTGGGGCATTATCCAGGGACTGCACACTCCACCTCCGGAATACATCCTGGCGACAAATCCATACCATGCGGCTGTCGGCAAGCTTGGCGTGAAGACGCTCGACTATCAATGTTACCTCCTATGTCTCGCCGAAGATCTACCAAGCCATGAGAACCGCGTGGAAGTCGATTCTGTTCACAGTGACCAGCACGGTATTCCCATGGTGCATGTGCACCACAAGCATCTGCGGCGCGATCTGCTGGCCCGGCGAGCACTGTTCAGAGAGTCCGGACGGATCCTTCGTCAAGCCGGTTCGTTGTTCAGAGGTCGCATGCCGATTCACACATATTCGCATGCGCTTGGCACGACACGGTTTGGGATGGACCCGGAGAAGTCCGTGTTGGATCAGTGGTGCAATTTCTATGGGGTTCCCAATCTCTTCGTTGTGGACTCGGGGTTCATGCCCACGTCCGGTGGAGTCAACCCCAGCCTCACGATCGCGGCAAACGGCCTCAGGGTCGGTGCTCACATCGCCGAGCACTGGAAAGACTACTTTCATTAGGAGTCGTTCTTGCAGAAGGTGAATCTCTGCATCCTCGGATGCGGATCGGTTGCACGACTGCATAGCAGAGTGGCGCGAACGCTCCGTCGCCATGTGAACCTGTTCTTTGCGAGTAGGTCGCGTGCGAGGGCGGAGGAATACAACCGCAAGTTCGGAGGAGCCGGTGCGTTCGGCAGCTACGAGGAGGCGTGTGGCCACGACGGGGTAAATGCAGTCTTCATATGTACGCCCCATGCCCACCACGCCGATAACGTCGGGCTCGCCACAGCGGGAAAGAAAGCGGTACTCATTGAGAAACCGGTCGCACGGAACCTCAGGGAGCTGAGCGCTATCGAGTCAGCGGTCGCTGACGCAGGCGTTACCGCGATGGTCGCTGAGAATTACCATTTCAAGCCTTTGGTGCGCGTGCTCAAACAGCACGTGGAGCGTGGTGACATCGGACATCCGATGTTCGTCGAGCTGAACAGGACGGGGAGGAGTAGAGCCAAAGGATGGCGAGCTGATGCTGAGATGATGGGTGGCGGTGCTCTTCTCGAGGGAGGAGTGCACTAGGTGAACTTGCTGTTGAACATTGGCGGTGAGGTCAGCGACGTCGTGGCGGCAAAGCCGGCCACGGCGATACCGCCCACCGCACCTTTCGAGGACAGCCTCGAACTTCTGCTGAAATTCGCTGACGGTACCGTGGGCAAGATGCTGCATTCCTGGAATCTCGTGAACCGAATTGGTGGACTCGGTTTGTCCAAGATCTCTGGGAGCTCGGGCAACATATTCTTCGAGAGCAACGGTATTTGCGTCGTAGTTGCGGGCAAGAGAAAGCGCGTCCGCATTCCAGGTCTTCTCGACATCATGGGGTACAGATCGATGCTGAGGCATTTCCTGGACTGCGTTCGTCAGAACGAAGAGCCTTCCATGTCGCTCGCGGTTGCTCGCCGAGACATGGCGGTAATTGCGGCGGCCTACCGTTCCCTCGAGAGTGGACGATTTGAGTCGGTAGCTGAGGTGTAAAGGTAAACATGCGCGAGCGAATCGGCCGCGCTGTTTCAGCCTTGACGAAGCGGCGAGGAGGTCGCAGATGAGATCTCTTCCTCAGGTCCACGGGCACCGCTTGCGGGGTGTTGCCGCTCACCGGTTCTATCACCCAAGAGGTAGACGAGTGTCGTAGCCCCAGTGTCTCCGTTTGTGCTGGCAGGGAAGACACCAGCTCTACGACCTGAAGGCCAAATCGCGCCAGCGACTAATGTTGACCCATCCAGTCCATAAGATTCTGATCGAAAAGGGCAGGCTCTTCGTACGGCGGAGTGTGGCCACTTTTCTCGTAGATGCGCAGAGTCAAATCTCGAAACATCGGCACGATTGGATCCCACGTAGACGGCGGTGCTACAATGAAGTCGTAGCGGCCGAGAGCCATAAACACTGGCCGGTCAAATGAGTCGAGCCCCTTTGTCACATCGATGTCAGCGAACGTGTGTCCCCAAACATGGTTGATCATGTCAACGTTCAACTCCACACCTTCCCACAGCGGCGTGCAATCGAATGTTGCGTCATACCAAGTCTGTGCCGCGTCACGTATATATCCTCTGATGAATCCCTCACCGGGCGGCAGCCGTTCTAAGTGCTCGTCCGGAACGCGGGCCCGAGCCACATCCAAGGCAGCCTTGCGCTCAAACGACGCCGTCTCTTCCCAATGCTGGGCCAGTCGATCGCCGTTCTCCGCGCCAAAGTCTGGCGCGATTCCAATCATCACGACGTGTGAGACATTTTCTGTGTATCTCTTGGCATACTCCAGTGCCAAGAATGCGTGACCGGAATGGCCAACTACTGTAATGCGCCCAAGTCCCAGTTGCTGTCGTGTCCGCTCGACATCGTCTAGCAGTGTGTCAAGAGCGAACGCAGCTGTGTCCACGGGACCAGGTGACGGCGCAAACCCCCTGTGATCGAGAAACACCATTCGAAGGTGACGGCGCAGATTCTGCGAGAAGATGCGCGGATAGTAGACGGAACTTCCGATCACTATGGTCGGAGTGCCTGTGCCCTCGATTTTATACCGGAGGCGGAAACTCCCGGCTGCTACACTTCCGGTGTCTGCATCGGAAACCTCTCGCACGTCAGACTCTCCATTGTGCGCGTGATGGAATGCTGAACCGATTACAGCTAGTAACAGCACGGCAGCGACGTTGAGGGCTACTCTTCGTTGGATCATAGTCTTCGTTCCTTCATTCGATATGCATACCCCCGGTGCTCACGTTGTCACGGCCTGGCATTTAGGTTGTCATGGAGGACATCAGCTCTAGCACCTGGAGGCGATGCCGCATCGGATGCACTACAGCGTGCTCCAGCAGTGCTTCGACCGGATAGTCAATACTCCATCTCGTCGTGTACACGGTGTCGAAGAACGGCTCCTCTGGAGTATCAGATAGCGGTAGTCTCCATCGTTCCAGCAAATGGTCGACGTAAGACTCGACGTTGGCCTCGACAGCGCATACGTCCGGTACCTCATTGATCTCCGGCCCTGGAAGGCCAAGCATCTCACAGGTCCACACCATGTAGTCGCGCGCCCACCACAGCACATGCACCAAAAGCGTGTCGAGTGATTCATAGTTCGGGCTTTTGAATCCCGAGAGCACAACTCCAGCATCTTTCGCATCCTTCCAAATATCAACGAAGGCCCTGAGTTCCTGCTCTTGAAGTAGCACGAGAGCCCGTACACCCGGGTAGCGATAGTCGACTAGGGTCAGTTCCGTACCTGTCTTCATTGAGGCACACCCTTAGGACATTGGATGCAAGACCTCACACCTTGATATTGTCGGGTATTCTCACCTGCATCACGGTGCCGTAATATGCTCTTCAATCGGCGGTGACCAGGCGTCCACTGCTCTGACGCGCCGCGATGCCGTGCATGCAGAGTGTGGCAGATCGCCGGGGATAGCAACGACCTCGCCTTCCCTGACGACAATGGTGTCGCCGTCCACACAAAACGAGAGCTCTCCCTCGAGGACGAGGGTGATCTGCTCATTGATGTGTCGATGCTCTGGAAAGCAAGCGTTCGGACCCACCTCGAAGTAGGTGAGCATCGTATTTCCGAGTGCAACGCCCCACTTAGCGACTCCTGCTACGTCAGACTCCAGCGCCAGGTCTTTCCCTGAGTAGTGGCGGACGGGTCTGCATGTACCGTCTTTTCGAGGCCCGGGTTGAGCCAGTGATGGGATTCGCAGATCTAGCAGCAATGCTCTGACCTCCGATAATGCGCGACAGGTCGTTTTGCGGAGGCGATGAAGATGCTCACCGCTATTCCCTCGCCTTCGCGCGATGTCGTGCAGCAGTCGGCTCCCACGCAGTCGGTCTTCACGTCGACGAGGCCAGCCTCACTTAACCACGCCCGTACGTCGTCCCGATCGAACCCCAGCCAGCGGTCATGCTGCTCCTCACGGAGGAACTCGTGTTCGTGGGTATCCAGATCGGTGATCACCAAGTGACCACCAGGACGAAGAGTTCTGGCCATCTCCCGGATGGTACCAGGCGGGTCCTCGACGTGGTGCAGAAACATGTTCGCGAAAGCGTGGTCAACGGATGCATCACCGATCGGCAACGCCTCAGCCACACCCGTGCGGCACTCCACGCCATCGGACACCGAGAACTTGCGGCTGAGCGCTTCGAGCATCACCTCCGATTGGTCCACTGCCAATACTCGGAGTCCACGTGCCACAAGAGCTTCCGTGAGAAAGCCCGTACCGGTTCCTATGTCCGCGGCTACCTCTCCGGCCTTCACGCTCGCCACGTCCAATGCTCGATCCCGGACCGCTTCGGAGAAAAGCCCCTCTCGAAACGCGTCCCAGCCTGCCCCTATCGCGTCGAAGTAATCCTTACTCGAATCATTCATTCCAACTCTCCTTCCGCTTGGACGCTGACACTCTCTGCTTCGAGATGTCCTTCGCTTATTCGCACTGCCCGGCCGCCTACACGCACCGCCTTTACGACACCATCCTTTCTTTCTACCGTCAGGCGGATCTCACTAGGCCTGCCCATCTCCATTCCCTGTTCGATAATCCATCGGTGGATCCCGCCTTCGTCGGGGCATCGAGATCCCAGGTAACCACCCATCGCCGAAGCTGCAGCGCCTGTAGCTGGGTCCTCCGGGATCCCTAAGTCAGGGGCGAAGAACCTCGCGTGTACGTTGCTTCCGGACCTCTCACCGCCGTAGGCGAACACATACGCTCCCGTGACGGACAGGGTGGAAAGAGCATCCTTCCAGGCGTTGAGATCGGGTCGTGCGCGTGCGACCGCCTCGATGCTCCTAACCGGAACGCACAAACAAGAGGTGCCGCATAGCCATACTTCGAGGCGATCAGCACCGGTCAGGATATCCTCTGGAGGCAGTGACAGCGCGTCCGCGACAGCAGAAAGATCAGGCGCCTGATCCTGTTTGACCGGAACTACTGGTACGGCAAACTCCGCCTGGATGGGACAACCGTCCGCGATGTCGAGGACAACCGGCACCAGTCCCGCCTCCTGCTGCAGTACGATGGCGGCTGTTTTCTCCTCAGTCGGTACCGACCCGATCCATGCCAAAGCAAGCGCCGTTCCGATCGTCGGGTGCCCAGCAAACGGCAGCTCCTGCGTGGGCGTGAAGATCCTGACGCGAAAGTCCGCCTCTGCAGCTCGAGGCGGCAAGACAAACGTTGTCTCCGACAGGTTGAACTCCCGAGCGATTGACTGCATAGCGTCCGTACTCAACCCTTCAGCGCTCGGAAACACAGCGAGAGGGTTCCCAGAGAAGGGCCGGTCAGTGAAAACATCGCAGGTCACGAATCTGTTCTTCATGATTGTGGCTACCGGTCACGTTCCGGACGGGAAGACCTGCTCCATGACCTCGAGAGCGAACCGTGCCGAGACGATTGCGTGCCCACCACCCATCTCCATGGCGACCTCCACTGCCTCGAGGACCTCCCGCTCGGTAGCACCCGCATCCCCGGCCTGTTCAATGTGCCACTGCATGCAAGACTCGCAGTGTGTGGCGACCGCGATGCCTACGCCGATGAGCTCTTTGTACCGTTTTGAGAGCGCTCCTGGTGAAAAAGCGGCCTTTTCCATATCTACGAATACAGCGAACACCTCCGACCCCATCGACCGGAGCTTCAGATTCGCTGCCTTCCTCTTGCTTGTGATCTCGGCTAATTCGGTCATGCGTCCTCCTGGTGAACCTGCACTCGAGCGTGACTTGCGGCGGTTTCAGGTTTCGGGCCGCAGAACGCTGCCAACAATCTTGCCTGCCGCGCCCGTGTAATATACATTGGTTGCGGCACACAACAAATATATGCTTAGGCGGCCAGGTGACAAGGGGGAGAATGCGTCGCCCGTACGAGGCCTCATGCAGCGGAGCGAATTTGAGATCTGCTCTCTGCCCTTCCCCTGGCGCTGATTTCTACTTGCTATACTATTCAACCTTGGACGACCGACGCTCGCTTGTCTTTCCGGAGTGGAGAATGCGAAAAGAAGAACTTCGTGCGTTCCGTAGAACTCTCAGGGAGTTCGAACGCCTCATGACCGACTCGAATGGATGCGCCTGCGGCGGCACCGATCTATCAGTGTCTCAGTGCCATCACCTACTCGGTATTGAGGAAGGGCAGCCCACGACCGTTACAGATTTAGCGGACAACCTGGGCCTCGACCGCAGTACGGTCAGCCGAACCGTTGAGGCATTGGCGAGCCTTGGTTTGGTGAGTCGCGAGGCAAATCCTTCGGATCGACGCATGTCAAAGCTCGTTCTCACTCGCAAGGGGACCGAAACGGCTGAAGAGATACACAGAGAAAGAGATGAGTACTTCAAGAAGGTCTTCTCCCTCATACCGAAGAATCGCCACAAGAGCGTCGTTGAAGGTTTCGCTCTGATGGTTCAAGCCGGACGCAGCAGCTAGCGCTAGACTATTCGGCGGCACCCCGCAAATCCCACCCCGTCGCGCCTATCCGACTCTTCTCGACTGCCGCCGGAGGAAGAGTGAGAA
Organism: Gemmatimonadota bacterium; assembly: GCA_039589395.1. Lineage (GTDB taxonomy): Bacteria > Gemmatimonadota > Gemmatimonadetes > Gemmatimonadales > GWC2-71-9 > JBDGYW01. Next base: position 18,164 of record JBDHHK010000003.1, on the reverse strand, counting down.
TGACCTCAACCATTGCTGCCGGATACGTCTTGATTCTCGCCCCTCAGCGCCTTCAGTCTCACAACGTATTCGACATCGAGTTCATCACGCCACACACCATAGATGTCTTCTCCGATGAATCTCAAGGGATCGAATCGTGCCGGCAGGGTGACTACCCCGAGAAAGCGACCTTCGGCGTCAAAGACATCACAGCCTGGAGCACCGACTGCAATCTTCGGATTCCCGACAAACACCTGGGGATGTCGAGCACCGAGGTCGAATAGGCCGCGCTCCTCGTCGGACATTTCGGAGTGAGCGAGGGCGTGCTGGACCCAAAGGGTGCTATCGGGACCATTCCAAAATCTGAGATACGCCGGGTAAAACTCAGCGAATCTCATGCCGTCCACGATCTGTTCGAACTGAAACCGTGGGACTTTATAAGCCAAGAACTCGCCGATGGCATTGCGGTAAAAGGTCTTATCGGACTCCGCCAACGGGCGTGGCTCGTACGACTTGGAGACGAGACGCTGCAGTCGCCCACCCCGGTCGTAGGAACCGATCCGATATTGGTCGTTCACTCCGAACAGGAGGTGCCCGCCTTCACCTGACGCCCAGGCCGGCTCGGGCGCTAAGGTTGTGAACACCGCGTTCAAATCCTCGCCGATACTCAGCGATACGGTCTTCCCAGAGGGAATCACCAGCAAAGTGTCGGTCGCAGAGCCACCCGGCCCAATAGCAACGAGACCATCCAAGCTGTCCGGAGCCTGCCCTGGAACCAGTAGAGTGCGGAACTGAGCAAGCAGTTGGCCTTCATCATTCACCTCCCAGCGAACCACCAGGCCAGTTCGGAGATCTCGCGGGAAACTCCCAACGTACGAACCATCGATTGTGTAGCGGTTGACCCGCATGTTGAAAATGTCGGGCACTAGTAGCGTATCACCAGGCATAACCAGTATCGGTCCCACGGCGGGGCCCAGTTCGCCGGGACCGTTGCCGGGATTTCCAAAAGCGGCTTCGAACACCCCCTCAGTATCATAGACTTTGATTTCTGATGCCTGCTGGTCCAGCACAGCGATTCGGCCATCGGATGCCACACCGATTCCGGCGATCTCACCAAACAGGTATGCGGCATTACCATCGGCCTGCCCAATCACAAGATCTTGCTCGACGGTCCACGCCTCACCTTCGCCCCACAGTCCTCGAGTCGTGTTGGAGACAATCTTCACACCCGCGCTATCAGCGATGGTGCCGTCCCAGGTCGCGTTCGTGTCTCCGCTCGAGCATGCGAAGATCCACTCTGTCAGCAGGAGAAAACAGAGACCACCCCCCCCACCGAAGCGACAGCCCGGCGCCCATGGCGATGTTTCTTGAATTGCTGCATTCCCATTCACCCTAGGCGTCCCGGCTTTTTGGCGTACGCGTACAACATGAGCTCTCCCTGTGAGTGACTCTGATCTCACGGTGTTCCAAACTGGGCGGTGCCCTTCACAATATCCGCGGACGCCTGTGCACGATACAGTGGTTGCAACATGCACGCAACTTGCCGTATGCCGCCTCACGCATGACCTTTACAGGTGATGCTGAAACCCTGCGAGGACCTATGGAAACTCGTGAGATGAAGAGGATCGCCATCGTGCGATTCTCCGCCGGGGCTTTGATTTTGGGATCCCTCTTCTGCCTGTCGGCCGGATCCATCCGCTATTGGCAAGCCTGGTTGTATCTGACCGTTACGTTTATCCCGATGGCGCTGTTCGTACGCTACCTGATCCACAACGACCCGGAGTTACTCGAGCGCCGCCTGAAGATGCGGGAACAGCGTGAGAAACAGAGCGCCCTCCAGAAGGTAGGCTTGGTCATTTGGATCTCGGTATTCCTGATACCAGGGCTCGATCAGAGATTCGGATGGTCCTCGGTGCCCTACCAGCTGGTCTTACTCAGCAACGTCATCGTTCTGGTCGGGTACCTGCTAGTCATCCGCGTAATGCGGGAGAACAGCTACGCATCCAGGATCATTGAGGTTCAGGAGGGACAGACCGTGATCGGTACCGGGCCGTACTCTCTGGTGCGTCACCCCATGTATCTGGCGGTTCTCATAATGTTTCTCTTTTCCCCGCTGGCACTAGGCTCATTCTGGGCCGTGATCCCGACTCTTTTCATGCCCGTCTTCCTAGTGTTCCGGATCCTGGACGAAGAGGAGATGCTCTTGAAAGAACTGCCCGAATATCGAACGTACACCGAGCGAACCCCGCACCGTCTTTTCCCGGGGATCTGGTGACCTGCCGCTGTGCTACTCGGACCTCAAAACCTCGACAGGATCGAGCCTCGTCGCACCTACTGCCGGTAACAAGCTCGCCGTTGCCGCGACCAGCAAAAGTATCGTGGACACGCCAAGGTATACCGGCAGGTCAAGTGGGCTGACCTCGTAGAGAAGACTATTGAGCATTCGTGTCAGGCCGAACGCTCCCATCAGTCCCACAGCGATGCCAAGAATGACTGGAAACAACCCTTTGCCTACCACCATCTGGCGGACATGCCCCCTCGTCGCTCCCAGCGCCATGTGGATCCCGATGTCGTGTTTCCCCTGGTTCACCTGGAACACAACGAGGCCATAGATACCGATTGAAGCGAGGAAAAGCGCGAGTAGCCCAAATACCGTCAGAAGCAGCGTAGGGTACGTTCGACCAACCATCGCAGCCGACTTCACCTCCTTCATCGTCTGCACGCGGTAGACAGGAACTGCACTATTCACGCCGCTGACAATCGATCGGATCGGGCCGGCGAGGCGTTCCACCGACTCCGCATGTACGACCACGTTCATCGTGTGTGCGATACCATATGCACTCTCACCTGATTGCGAGTGCGGTATGTACAACTTCGGTTGAGGTTCGGCCAGCAGTCCATTGTGGCGTACGTCTCCGACGATCCCGACAATCTCCAACCACGGCAGGCGCGGGGCGAAGAGTTTGATTCGACGGCCAATGGCGCTTTCTCCAGGCCAATGCAGCGTCGCGAATGCCTGGTTGACGAGGACAACGGGGCGATTGTCTGCGTTGTCCGCCGCGGTGATGCCACGCCCCTCCAGAATAGTGACATCCATGGCCTCGATGTAACCGGGCGTCAGTTGCTGGACCTCTGAGCCGGGTGCTTCGCCTATGGTGGCAACTACGCGCCCCTCAACCTGGATTGACGCCGTTCCCATCCCCTGTGACAAAGGGAGGCGAGACACAACCCCGGCGCCGGTGACACCAGGTAATGCTCTGACCTCTTCCAGGACCTGCTCGTAGAAAGCGATTGGCTCTCGAACCTCGGCACCTGCGTCGGGAAAACTCAAGCGCATGGTCAGGACGTCTTCAGTTCTGAACCCGGGGTCGATCCTCCGCAGATTTCCCAGGCTTCTCAGCATAACACCCGCACCGATCACGAGGATCACTGATAGAGCGACTTCGATGGCAACCAGCACTCTACGGTTGAGATTACTGCGCCTGGAACCGATGCTTGTTCGTCCAAATTCCTTCAGATGGGTGTTTAGGTCTGAACGGCTGGCGGTCAAGGCCGGCAGCAATCCGAAGACTAGACCGGTCAGAATCGTGATCATACTAGTGAAGATCACGATGCGCAGGTCGATCGCCACTTCGGTTACTCTAGGGATTGTGTCGAGGGCGGCGGTTCGAAGGGCCGTGACCCCGAGAGGTGCTAGCACCGACCCCACCAACCCGCCAAGTAACGCCAACACCACGCTCTCCGTCAGCAGCTGAGTCATAACTCGGCCCCGAGAGGCTCCAAGAGCCGCGCGAACTGCGATTTCTTGCTTTCGGGTTTCACCTCTGGCTAGCAGCAAGTTCGCGACGTTGCTGCAGCCGATTAGCAGCAGAAAGCCAACGGCAGTGAGAAGCACCAGCAGGGTCGCCCGAACACCTCCCACGATGTCGTCGAAGAGCCGAATGAGATCGGTGCCGAAGCCGAAGCCGCTGAGGTACTCCTGATTCTCTGAGACAAAACGCTCGCCCATAGCCTGGACTTCCACCCTGGCAGTCTCGAGCGCCACGCCTTCGGCCAACCGGGCATATGCGCGCAGGTAGTGGTTGTTCCAGTAATCCAGGTTTGCCGGGTCTAAAGCGTAGGGAGTCCATAAGGCCACTTCCGGAGTGGGAAAACGGAACTCAGGGGGCATCACTCCGATCACCTCGACCGACCTTCCATCGAGATTGATCGTTGTGCCAACAGCCGTCCGGGCCTCACCGAACATCTCCGACCATAGCCAGTGGCTCATTATTGCCACCGGCGCTGCCCCTGGTGATTCGTCCTGAACATTGAACATCCGCCCCATCAATGGAGCCACGCCGAGGACCGGAAACAACTCGTGTGTGGCTTGGAGGATCGTCAACCGCCTGGGCTCGTCCAGCAAAAGCGTACGGGACGAGCTGAGCGTAGCGACAACTGACTCCAAGGAGCGCGCCTCAGTTCGAAAAGCGTAGTACTCAGGTTCCGAAATGCTTGTGCCACGCCCACCGAACCACATGGTATTAATGCGAACGAGGCGGTCCGGGTGTTCGTAAGGGAGCGGTGATAGCAGGATCGCGTGGACAAAGCTGAAGATCACTGTCGTGGCGCCGATCCCCAGCGCAATAGTCAGAACCGCAGTACTCGAGAACGCAGCGCTGTGACGTAGCGTGCGCAACGCAAAACGAAGGTCGTACCGGCATTGCGCGAGAAGTTGTCTCACCGAAGGTGATGGTCGACTTGCTCTCGCCACCCTGAGGCGGACGCCAGCCTTGCCTACGGCCGTCAGCTCTCTACTCCAGAACCGCACCATCCTGAAGTGTCCACTTCGCCCTCTTACATCCTCGTGCCGTGCGCGCACGGTTTCCATCATCTCGTGCGAGCAGTCCGCCCGGAATGTTCTGGGGTACGCGAGCAGGAACACCCTGTAGATCCGGAGGAGAAGCTTCGGCATCAAGCTCATCGCTCGCTCCCTACACCTGTGCGAACGGAAGAACGTGTTTGTCTACCGCGATGCCCAATAGTTGAGCAAGTCGTTTGGTCTCGGCCGTAAGAACCTGCCTGCCAAGCTTCGTGAGGCGGTAGGTGCGCCTGCGGCTGTCCTCGTGTGACGGCCTAGTTGATTTTGGCACAACCTCGATCAGGTGTTCATCTCGCATTCGCTTCATGGCGGCATACAGAGTTCCAGTTTCGATTTCCATCTTCCCGTCGGTCCTCTCCTCTACCTCTTTGATTATTCCATATCCGTGCCGGTTCGCGTCAGCCAGTGCCAACAGGACATGGTAAGTGAGGGAAGTGAGCGGCAGCAGTGTAGACGGGTCGTTGGTGCGCATTTCGGTTCCATTCAGGTGTCGGCCAAATATGGACATCATCACTATAGGGATGATCCCTATAATGACACTACGCAGCAACGTCAAGGATGGTTTCGGTGAGAGCGTCTCGTCGTCACAGCCAGTACTCCGTCTCGGACCGTCGCCCGTACACGTGGAAACCAATGTCCGCCAACAGGCGATGCATACCGGCATCGGTGTAGAGGACTTTTCGAGACAGAACTATCTCCACCCGCGCACGTAGAAAAGGGTGGTCAGCCAGTTTGCCAGAATCATCACGATGCCGAAGATCAAGGCGTGTGAAGAGAGCAGAGCCCAGCCAGACAGGATTTGACCTACGAAACAGCCACGGCCCATAATCGCGCCCAGGCCTACCAGAACGCCTCCACAAAAGGCCAGTGCAAGAGTGTCCTTGGGGGCGCTTCTCCAGCGGATCTCGCCACGCATCCAGGCAGAAAGCAACGAGCCCAAGACGAAAGTCCAGGCCAGGAGCCCGACCAGGCGGACCTCACCGTTGAGCAAGAAACCCAACACTGCGCTCGGAATGTGGCTCGCACCCAGAGGATAATTCCTGCCAAGGGCCGGGCCGGTCCAAAAAGCTGCCCAACCCAGCAGGCCTACGATCAACGCCACACCGAACAGGGGCCACGCCCGATCGACTGAAAAGGCAACACTCGGCCTGAATTCCAGTATCCGTCGACGAAATCCGAGGCTCAGCCCGGCGAGCCCGATAAGGGCGACACCTGTAGCCAAGTGTGAGAAGGAAGCGCCATTGGTCGCGGCCAAGTTCGGCGGGGGATTCCAAGGCAAGCTTATCTGGGCTAGGTATGAGATGCTCCTTTGTCCCCAGGTCGACATACCCAATGCCATCCCCACGAATATGCCTACGACCGCCAATATCGAAGGCCAGCGCCCCTCGGTAGCCTTGAATAGCGATCCACTGACGCATCCGCCTGCGAATACCATTCCTACACCAAAGAGAAGTCCACTAGCCGCGGCAGGTACAACGCTTATCGCGCTCGGGTACACTGTGATGAGGCCGAAGTTGTGCATGAGTCCAAAGCCCAACATGGCAACCAGCACTGCGAGGACGATGGCCATCAAGCCACGTGAGTCCCGGCTCAATACCACCGCACTTATCAACGCTGCACTACAGAAACCGGCGCGCTGCATCGCAAATCCTAACACGAAATAGACCGCCGCCATTATGGGGCGCAGCTCATGCGCGACTAGTCCGAAGCCCACGCTCACCACAACGAGAATTGCGCAGGTCAGCAATACTCTCGATGCTTTCTCGCTAGACGGCTTCGTCAGTCCTCTGAAGGAGTGCGGCCTCTTTGGCATCAGTAGATTTCCGAACTGGCGTCTTCGCAGGAGGATGCTGTTCCCCAAACGGTCATGTACGCATTCCTCAGGCTCTCTTCGCTGATCCCGTCCGTAACCAGAACGATGCCGCCGGCCTTGTTCACCACCAGTACAGCCGGGAAACTGTCGACACCGTTTTGTGCGACAGTCATCGTGAAGTCGGAATCCAGGGGATCAAGGAGACGTACAGCTGCACTCATGCCCGAGGCGGCATACGCCTGAGCAGCTCTCCGGGCCGCGATCTCAACGTCCATCCCAGCACCGCCCTCCGAAGAATCCAAGATCACGTAGACGAGGTCAAAATCAGCCAGCTCGCCAAGCGCGAGTTCGATCATCTCGGCATCGGCTGTAGTAGCGGTGCGTACCATGCCTGCGTAGGTTGCGGGCGCCGCTCCGCCAGCGTTGCCGGAAGCGAGGAGCAGTGAGTGAAGGCCTAAAACGAACGCTGTCGTCACGGCAACTGTGAAAAGTGATTGCTTCAGCCGATAGCCGACTGACGATCTGTCGTGCTTGCTCAGTTCACATCGCATCATTCTCATGCCTCAAGGGGCTAATACTCGTTGGTCGTGCCGCCGATTGCAGATGTCTCGACTGGTAGGCTCTCGGTCGAGCTCCACTCCTGAAACGAACCATCGTAGAGGCGCACGTTGTACTCGAGGTACCGCGCGGCTAGGTACAGCAGACTGCCCCAAAGCCCGGTCCCGCAATAGACCACCACCGTATCGGTGGGTCCCGCACCAGCGCCGGCGAATATGTCTGTGAGCTCCCCCAGGCTCTTCAGTAGGTAGGGTGGTTCTTTGGAGAGGAGGGTGAAGAACGGGATGTTTACTGCGCCGCGAATATGCCCGGGACGGTCATAGTCTCCCGCAAGCCCGGAATACCACTCGACCGGCCGCCCATCCACGACGGCGATCCCTGGTCGGCCGAGTCGCGTGCGTAGCCAGTCGAGGTCCACGAGCACGTTGGGATCGGTTGCCACGATGAGGTCGGTGGTTTCAATCGATGGAAGCTCTGTCGAAACAGGACGCTGTTCGGCGTTCCACTTGGGCAAACCTCCGTCGAGGTAGCTGACGCGACCGGTCATCCCGGCGAATTCCAACGTCAGCAAATAGCGCGCTGCGCCCCACGTGGAACGCTCGTCGGCGAAGTACAGAACGATCCGCGAATCTTCCCCGACCCCAAGCGCGCCAAGGGTTTCCGCGATGAAGTTGGCGGATTGCATTTCGTCCCGGATGCCGGACTCATTGACCCTGAGCAACTGCCGCAACGACGCGTTGCGGGCACCGGCGATATGGCCTTGCTCGTAGGATCCCTTTCGGCCTATGTGCAACGTGATGACGTCCGTCTCATCGACGTGTTCCGCCAACCACGCGGTCGAGACCACCAACGGCTGGGTGGCAGCGGACGTCTCGTTGGTGGGGAGCGGGGGCGAGTTGCATCCGAGTATGGTTAGCATGATCGCAAGGATGGTGGCTTTCGATAACATTGTCGTTCTCCTGATCACGCATATGCCGGCGGGTTTCAATGGAGCCGGGAGAAAGCAGTCTCCGGTTCTTCAGCCGACCGACGAAATACTTGCTGCGTGGTACATGCAATAGTTGTATAATACAACAATATTTCGCGCCGTCAATGCGGCAGATGATGTGGAGGACGTTTCGGCCTCATCTGTCACGAAACCTGTCACCCGCCTTTGCCTCGAGAGGAGAGCTCAACTATGAAGATCAGACCCATGTACTGCGATGAGCTTGATTTTGCGGCGGTCGGCTCCGGCTCAGGGTATTGGAGTCAAATACGAAGGCAATGGACAACGCCTGTCTCGATTCGACTCGACCCGCTCAAGCTGAAAAGGCCATCCCGGCCCACAATGAAACTTCCGACGCGGCCCATCGTACGAAACCATAGTATGGTGACGTACTGTGAATCCAGGAGAATATCGTGACGCTCAAACAGCATTGGTTTCACATCCTGCTCGCGCTTGCTCGAGGAGGAGCCCTTGGAGCCGAGATTCGCCGTCGCGTGCGCGAGGACACGAAGGGAACGGTGAAGCTCTATCCCGCGATGCTATACGGCTCACTGGAGGACCTCCAAGAGCAAGGGCTCGTACAGGAGATCGATGAGCAGGCTGGCAGGCCGAGCGGGGAGAATGTGCGATATCGCTACTACCGCCTGACGCGGACCGGTCGAAGGGTGTTGCTGCAAGAAATCGGGCGACTCGAGCAGATGGCTCAGTTCGCGCGGGAGAGGATCGAAGCGGGGCAGACGAAATGACAACTACCGACCCACGGAATCAAGATCTCGGCCAGCGTTGGTTCCGTTTCCTCATGCGATGCCTTCCCTCTGAGTTCGGAACACGATACGGTGACGAGCTTAACGCCGTGTTTGTCGAGATGCGGGATGAGCTCGGCGAGAACGCGCCCTTACTCCGCCTGGTCAGGTTCTATGCAGATGTGACTTTTGACGTGATCAGGCGCGCTAGACAAGCCCACGTGAACGCTGCGCGGCAGTCGCAGCAGGATGCAATCACGCCGATGGGCGCTTCACGGTACTGGAGCGAGTTCAGGCAGGACTTCGCATACGGTATGAGGGGCTTTACGCGTGCAAAGGCGTTCGCCGCCGTTGCAGTGGTCACCCTCGGCCTTGGTGTTGGCGCCAATGCAGCAGTGTTTTCGCTCGTTAACGCAGTTCTACTGCAACCGCTCCCGTTCGATCAGGCTGACGACCTGGTGGCCGTATGGCAGTCGGACCAGGTCCACGGCGGCCCGATTGCCACGGTAACTCCAGGCGCGTTTCGCGACTGGGAGACCCAGAACGAGGTTTTTGAGTCGATAGCTGCAGGGTCTGTGCGCTCGAGGACGGTGTCAGGTGGCGGAGCGGCGCCCGACCTCGTGAGAGTTGGGTGGGTTACCACGCCGTTCTTCGATGTGTTCCGAGTGGTGCCGGTCGTAGGGCGCTTTTTCGACCCCGCAGATGGAGAACAAGGCAACGACCGCGTTGCAGTTCTGAGTCACGACTACTGGCGCACGAGATTCGCGTCAGATCCGGCGGTGCCAGGAAGGACTATAACGCTCGATCGCGTGCAAGTTGAGGTTGTTGGCGTCGCACCGCCGGAGGTAATCCTGCCATTGGAGGTAGCCATCTGGGTACCCGCACCAAGCGAACGAGCACTCTGGGAGAACCGTGGATCGCACTTCCTGTGGGCAATGGCCCGACTGAGAAGCGGTGTGGCGTTGGACCAAGCACGCGCAAACATTGAGGCGATAGCCGATCGAGCCCTGCGCGACTATCCGAGCCAACATGAGGGCTTCGGAGTCACGATTAACCCGCTGCAATCAGATAGGGTGGGAGACATCCGCCCTGCACTCCTCATGCTCCAAGGCGCCGCACTGGTGGTGTTACTCATCGCCTGTGTCAATCTTGCGAATTTGCTACTAGCCCGGAGCAACGGCCGCACCACCGAATTCGGCGTCCGGAGGGCTCTAGGTGCCGGCAGAGGCCGGCTGGTAAGACAGGTGCTCACCGAAAGCTTGTTGCTGGCAGCTTGTGGAGCGGCGCTCGGGGTTGGTATCGCAGCATTCGCATCGAGCTTGCTGGCTAATTTGGCGCCTGCAGGCGTGGTTCCCAGCGGCTCGGTTACACTGCACCCGACCGTCCTGCTCGCAGCGGTGTTGGCAGCTCTGGGTACCAGCGCCGCTATCGGTGTTGTGCCTGCCTTAAGGAGCGCGTCGCCCGGCACGAGCACAGTCATTTGTGCGAACGGAAGACATGCAACCAAAGGCGGGCGCCGTTTGAGAGAGACGCTGGTCGTAGCCGAAGTTGCACTGTCCCTACTCCTTCTGGTGGGCGCGGGGCTGCTCGTTAGGAGCTTCGTGCATCTCCTGAATGTCGATCCGGGGATAGAGACTCAGGGAGTATTGTCTGCACGCGCTGTGATCCCCCAGGCAGCATACTCTGAGCCAAAGGAACGCGCCGACTTCTTCCGGGAGCTGCATGAAACGGCAGCCCAAATCCCCGGCGTCGTGTCCGCCGGCCTGATCAGTAATCTGCCGGTTACAGGCGGCGGAATGTATGAATGGCGCAACAACTTCACCCGTCCCGATCGAATCGCGCCCAACCGAAGTCAGTGGCCATCGGCCATGTTGAGATGGGTCAGCCCCGGATATTTCGAGACGGTCGGCCTGCGATTCATCGGCGGACGCTCGCTCACGTATGCGGACACTGAACGATCACCAAACGTCATGCTCATCGACGAGACGCTAGCAGCGGAAATCTTCCCCGGAGAGAACCCCCTAGGGCAAAGACTCATAATCGGCTACAACGACTGGGAGGCCGAAATCGTCGGGATCGTCGGCGACGTCCGACAGGCATCGCTCGACCAAGAGCTCCAACCGCACATGTACGTGTCTTTCATGCAAACCCACACCGACATGTTCGCCGGATTGTCGACGACAACGGTGACGCTGCGTAGCAACGTCGATCCAATTCAATTGGCTGGGCCGCTACGGGAAGCCGTATTGAGGCTCGATCCACACCTCCCTCTCACGGAGGTACAAACATTACAGCAACGACTGTCAGCATCCGTCAGGTCCCAACGGTTCAGCATGATGTTGGTCGGTGTTTTTGCAGTACTTGCCCTGGCACTCACAGCAGTCGGCCTGTACGGTGTGATTTCCTACCTGGCCACTCAACAGAAACGTGAGTTCGGAATACGGTTAGCTCTTGGAGCGCTGGAGCGGAATGTATTAACACACGTGTTGCGGCATGGCGTCATTCTCACTGCCATAGGAATAGTCATAGGCATAGGCGGAGTGTTTGCCGCAAGCCGTTTGCTAGACAGGTTTCTCTTCGATGTGAGTCCGCTGGACCCGATCACAATCGGCAGCGTGTGTGTCTTACTCTCCGCGATCTCGATGGCAGCGATGTTAGTTCCGGCACGCCGCGCCTCGAGTGCTGATCCAGTGGACGTGCTGAGATCTGACTAACGAACTGTGCAGAACAACATCAGACAGCCAACGAATGCCGTGATTCCGGCGTAAAATGCCACGTTCCGCTACTGTGCAGCGAGAGCGATTAACGGATCCACCCTGAGTGCTTTCAATGCCGGAAGCGCACAAGCGACCAAGGCAACAACCGAGAAGAACACACACACGAAGACAAAGGTCGCCACATCTGTCGGTGCTACGTTGAACAGTATCCGCTGCAGGGCGCGCGTCGCCCAGAACCCTCCCGCGAGTCCCAACACTAACCCGACGGCCACCAGCGAAAGACCCCTTCTCAGAATCGGTCGCATGACCTGGACTGCGTCTGCACCGAGCGCAACCTTTATCCCGATCTCGTGACTACGGCGGCTGACGTAGTATGCCAGCACACCATATAGACCGAGTGCGGCCAGCAACACCGCCACCGTAGAGAAGAGCGTAACTGAGATCGCAACGACCTTGTCGTCGGATACTCTGCGCGCGATGACCTCGTTCATGCTCTCAAACCCGGTCACCGGAACATCGTGATCGCGATTCCAGACCGCATCACGTACCTCGGTTGCCAGCGATGCCGGTTCGATCGCAGTGCGAACGCCGACGCGCATTGTGAGTGTGGGGTGCTGCATGTAAGACAGATACATCGCCATGCGGGGTGCGAACTTCGCTCCCTCGATTCGCACATCCCCAACGACCCCGACGACCTCGTACGTGGAATCATTCCGGGAAACGCTCACCAGCTTACCCAACGGATCTTCATTCGGGAAAAGGGTACGCGCCATCGTCTCGTTGATCACCATTGCACGAGGTGCGTCGCCGAGATCCGACGACTCGATTCCGCGACCGTGCAGCAAGGGAATTCCCATGGCAGCGAAGTAGCCCGGCAAGATGGTGCGCCAAAACGCAGGTCGACGGTCGTGGAGATCCGGCGGCGGCCGCTCGGTAGCATGCACGAGAATGTTGTTGCCGGGATTTCTGATCGGCAGTTGGTTTATGACCGCAACATCCGACACGCCGGGAATCGCTTTTAGGTCTTCCGACAGCGAGGAGAAGAACAGTGTTCGCTGAGACTCATCGGGATACTTGTTCGACGCTATCTGGATATCCGTGGTCATCAGACCCTCTGTGTCAAACCCCGACTCCACAGCCATGAGCGTCACAAAGCTCTTGAGCAAGAGACCCGATCCGATCAGCAGAATCATGGATACGGCAACTTGCGTTATCACGAGACCGTTTTGAACGCGTTGCCCTCGAGAGTCGGTTGCGCGCGTTCCCGACCGTACGTCGCCCGCGATCTTCGAACGCGCAGCTTGGACTGCCGGCAGGACCCCGAAAAGCAGGCCAGTGATTACGGACACAACCAGGGCGAAGGCCAACATCGGCCAGGACACTCCCAGGTTGTCCATGCCGGTTACGTCGCCGGGAACGGCGTGAACGACGAGCTTCTGGAAGTACATTGCGAACGTCACTCCCAGAACTCCTCCAGCTGCAGCAGTGACCAACGACTCCGTGAGCAGTTGGCGGACCAGGCGCCCGGACGAGGCTCCCAACGCGGCGCGAACGGACAACTCCGAACGGCGGGTCGCGCCGCGTGCCAGCAGCAAGCTCGCTACGTTGCCACACGCGATGAGTAGGACCAGGCCCACCGCGGCCATGAGCAGGAACACAACTGTTTGATAATCCTCGGTAAACGCCTCCTGAAGTTCCGTCAGCAAGACTTCCTTGTCGCGGTTCGTACCTGGATATTCGCTGGCCAGTTGGGCCGAGATCAGGTTCAGATCGGCCTGGGCAGTTTCGATAGTGACGCCAGGCTCGAGTCGCCCGACCAGAAACCAGTTGTGCCATCCCCTCGAATCCGCATTCGTGGTCGGGTCTCCTCGGCGCATCGGCAACCAGAGGTCGACATCGTGCAAGAACTCGAACCCGGGCGGCATAATACCCACGATTGTCTGAACCGTACCACCCACGAGGATCGTGCTGCCGACAGCGTCCTGTGTTCCCCCGAACCTCCTCTGCCAGTAGCCGCCGCTGATCATCGCGACGTTGGGGCCACCCATTTCTGCCTCCGAAGGCGTGAAACACCTCCCGGCGACGGGCGGGACGCCAAGGGTTGGGAAGAGATCCCACGACACTACAAGTGTGCTTACTCGCTCGGGCTCTTCACCGCCTGTGACCGTTGCGAACCTCGACCCGGTTCGGACTGCACCCACCGACTCGAACACCTGGTTCCGCTCTCTATAGTCGAAGTAGTCGTAGGCAGACATGTCGGGGTTTAGGTTGCCGTTGAAAGTCGTGCGGCCCAACACCAGGTTTTCGGGCTTGGCAAACGGCAACGGTCGTAACAGTGCCTGATGAAAAGCGCTGAACATTGCGACGTTGGCGCCGATCCCGATCGCAAGGAGGAGAACCACCGAAGCCGTGAAGCCTGGCTGTCTCAGCAGTCCGCGAACTGCATATCGCACGTCCTGCAGCAGCGAGTCGGGTTTCCACCGCAACGTCGAAACAGTCGCTCTCAAATCACTTCGTGTCGTCTTCATCTTGCTTCTCGTGCCATGAGGTGACGCGGAGCTCTTTACGCGCTCCGTGATGTTGATGAGGAGGAGGTTGCCGCAAGCCGTGACCAGCAACCCAGCCAGTCGCAGCGTTTTCCGCACACCTGTGTGTGACTGGATGCGGTCGCCCCAATGATCGACGAAGTCAGCGCGGATTTCGTGTCCGAACGATTTGCGAAACGCGGTCGGGAGGAACGCGATCAGCAGGTTCACAATGGCTAGCGCGGCTCTCATGTCAGGCCTCTCTATCCGCAAAAAGTCGACTCGAACGGGCCATGTCCACGGCATCACTCAGGCGACTTACCTCGGCGCGCAAAACTGAAAGCCCCAATGTTGTCAGACGATACCTGCGGCGGTTCGGCCCTTCCCCCGAAGCATCTTCATGCGTCTCGGATTCCTCAACGAGTCCACTGTTCAGCAACCGAGCGAGAATGCGGTATAGCGATCCCAACCCGATCCGCACTCGTCCGCCCGAGGCTTCACGAACTGATTTGTCTATTGCGTAACCGTGGAGTTCTCCGGCGGTCAGAGCCAACAGGAGCTGAAAGTCAGTGGCGCTGAGTGGCAGAAAGTCCAGCGGATCGGTGTACTCCATGTTCAAGCCCCCTAGCTGACGCCGTAGATCAATCCACGACAGCAGTATCATCTCTGTACATATACATGAGATACCTAGTTCGCCTGAATGGTTGGAAAGCATCTTTGTGGGCGGGATTGGTGAGGGGCGCTCTGAAAACAACCAATGCAACAACACTGCCTCTGGCGCATTGTATGCGTGGCCCAAACAATGTATTATACAATGACATTCACGGTAGTCATCAGGGTCGCCCGATCTGGTGCACGGAGATGCCTAGAAGCAAAGGATCGAATCCAGAATGATTCAGTCCGCTTTCGTCTGGTGACCAGATGGGATGGTCGTCAGGAGGAGAACACAGTAAATGAGATACGTACTCCATTTGGCGCTGACCACGATCACCGTCGTCGCATGTGGACACGACCGCACAGGGATACCTGCAGATGCCCTGGTCGTGAGGAACGGCACGGTCATAGACGGGACCGGTGCACCGGCGATCGTCGATGGAATTGTCGTCGTCCAAGGCGACCGGATTGCTGCGATTGGCGAGGCGACGAGTTTCCGGATCTCGGGGGGTGCAACGGTGATCGACGCAGCAGGGGGCACGATACTTCCAGGAATCATCGACTCTCACACACACAGCACTCACGATGCGTCGGTGCGTCGCACCTTTTTGGTCGACGGAGTCACGAGCGTGTGCAACCTCGGCACCTCATTGGAGCGGCTCACACTGTTCGAAAACGACTCTGTGGCGGACGGCCCCGCAGCACGGGGGTTTTGGGCCGGTCCAATCATCACGGCGCCCGGGGGCTACCCCGGTCCGGTCTACGGAACCCAGTTCAGCTATGAGGTGGGTTCGACTGAGGAGGCTCGGGCGGCAGTGACCGATCTGCTCGAGCGCGGGGCCAGCATGATCAAGATCGCTCTGGCTCCCGGCGATCCTCGGGACCCTTGGCCCGTCCTCGATGTTGACCATGTGGAGGCCATCGTCGAGGAGGCTCATGCGCGCAACGTCCCTGTGCGGGCTCATGTTTTTGAGCCATTCCTAGTTGAGGACATCGTTTTACCTGCGGGTATTGACGTGATCGAGCACCAGCCGTTTCCAATCCTCTCGCAAGAAGAGGGTGACCTCGTGCTCGCGAGCGACGATCCCCCTGCTGAGTTGTACGATGTTGTTGCACCGGATTATGAGAGACTCCTGATAAGGGTCGTGGAGAGGGGCATCGCGATGGTGCCAACACTCGAGGGGGGTATTGGAACCCTATTCAGCAAGACTGACCGCACACACGTGGAGCAGGTTGTGCTCGATCTACACTTTGAAGCAGCACGTCGCTTCCGCTCGATGGGTGGGGTTTTCGCACTCGGAACCGACTACGGTGGTGTACCCCACGTCGAGGCTGGGATGCCTCTTGTGGAAATGAGGCTGCTCGAGGCGGCCGGGTTGACACGAATGGAGATCATCGAGGCAAGCACTCGGCACGCGGCCGCCGTATGTGGCCAAGCAGAAAACCTGGGCACGTTGGAGGTAGGAAAGCTGGCAGATCTCGTCGTCGTAAACGGTGATCCTCTGGCCGACCTCGGGGCGATGGACAGTGTCGTCGCGGTAGTCAAAGGCGGCGTGCTGGCCTACCGACTTCACTAGCGGCGAACCGGATTTCGGAGGCTCCAGATGGTGAAATCCTCCCCACGACCTTTGCGTTATGGCGTCGATCCTAGTAACATGTGATTTAATCACATGTGAAAGAATGGAATGTTTCATGAGCAGACGACCCGCAACAGACGAAATCTCGACGCTGACCCCGCTCATGTTTCAGGTCCTGGTTGCACTCAGCCAGGGTGAGCGCCATGGGTACGCCATCATGCAGGATATCGAGGAGCGCACCGAGGGAGCCTTCACAGTCGGGGCTGGCTCACTCTACCGGGCAATCAAGCAGCTCGAGAATGCTGGCTTCATCGCTGAAGTGGAGCGGAAGGTCACAGACCATGCCCAGCGTCGCCATTATCGCCTGAATCAAGCGGGACGAAGTCGTGCAGCAAAGGAAGCTCGTGTTTTCGGCAATATTGTCGACTGGGCGCGGGAAGCCCAGCTCTTTGAGGCCCCCGAAGCATGAAGAGGGTTCTCCGCTGGGCGTTGGGCCTATTTCCTCGTTCATTCCGGAACCGATACGAGGATGAACTCTACCAGTATCTGTTGCTCAAGACGCGTGTCGTGCGCGACAGATACGGTCTGGTAGGGGTTCTGCGTATGTGGCGATTTCAACTATACGATCTCCTGCGGTCTGCTTGGTCTGAACGTGCGGCCGAGTATTCCCAGAGAAAGAGGAAGATCAACATGATAGAGGACCTGCTTCGGGACGTACAGCTGACTTTTAGGAAGCTCGCCAAGACCCCGGGGTTCTTCTTCATCACCACTTCGATCCTGGCCCTGGGGATCGGGGCGACCGTGACCATGTTCAGCATTCTGGACGCGGCTCTCTCGGGAGCAACTCCCTTCCCCAACCCGGAGGAGTTAGTCCTTGGTCGGGCAACGTTCGAGGGAAGGATCAACCCTACAGTGTCTTTCCCGGATTATCTGGAATACCGAGACGGCACGGACGCATTCCACTCTTTGGCTTTGGTGAGAAACGGGCTTCAGAATCACACAGTCACGGGAGCACGGGATCCGGAGCGGATCCCTGGACAGTGGATATCGGTGGATCTCTTCTCCACTCTTCGCGTGACGCCCCACCTAGGGCGGGGGTTCATAATGGACGAGGCGGAGCCCGCGGGCCCCTCCGTTGGGATCGTCAGCCATCGGTTCTGGCAGAGGTACTTCGGAGGAAATCCTGAAGCTGTGGGGCAAACCATGGTGGTAGACGGCGCTCCCCTGACGGTGATCGGCGTCATGCCCCCGTCCTTTCGGTTCCACCAGGATGTCGACCTTTGGCTTCCTATCCGAGAGGGTGTGCTCGATACGGAAAGACGTGATTCCCACAGCTGGCTCATCGTGGGCCGGATGCGCCCTGGAGTCTCGGTTGAGGAGGCCCAGCTGCAGGTCGAAGTGGTTGCTCGGCGACTATCCCAGACCTACTCGAGCACTCACTCAACGAAGAGCCTCCTGTTGACCCGCCTGGATTCCGCTCTGGTAGAACCGTACCGACCAACGCTCCTGATTCTAATGGCTGCTACGAGCCTGATCCTTTTGATCGCTTGTGGAAACGTGGCAGGGCTCCTATTGGCCAGGAACTCTGCTCGACGGTCGGAACTCGCACTACGCGTCGCATTGGGTGCATCATGCAGAAGAGTCGGACGCCAACTTCTGACCGAGAGCTTGGTTCTAGCCCTATTTGGCGGTGTTGCTGGAACAATCCTCGCTCTTTGGCTAAAAGGGCTGGTCATCCGCTACCTACCGGTT
>JBDHHK010000002.1:0-68121 GCA_039589395.1 Gemmatimonadota bacterium | reverse complement strand
TTCCTTCTGTTTGGTCGGTATCGCGCCTATGCTGCACACGCACCTCCCGCTCCTCCCGCCTCTCCCACCACTGCCTCCCTGCACTCACGCACCATCAGGGCAGTAGATTGAAACTTGCTACTAACGGCATGCGCCACCTCCACGGAGACCACATGCGAGTATTAGCCGTCAACTCCAGCCCCCGCGTAGGCACTGTCAGTAAGACCGAGATCATGGTCGATGCGTTGGTTGAGGGAATGCGTGAAAGGGATGCCCACGTGGATGTCGTCAACCTGCACAAGAAGAAGATCAACTATTGCGTTGGTTGCTTCACGTGCTGGACTAAGACACCCGGTGCCTGTGCTCAGAAGGACGACATGGCGGATGAGTTGTTTCAGATGTACGTAGAATGTGATCTCTGCGTGCTGGCGACTCCGTTATATCACTACACGCTAAATGCCGAGATGAAGGCGTTCATTGAACGCACCCTTCCGGTGGTGGAACCGTTTTTCGTAGAGAAAGATGGAGTAACCACGCATCCGCTGAGACAACCGTTGCCGGCAACGGTGATCCTGTCCGGCGCAGGCTTCCCCGAAGCGAGCGTGTTCGATCAGCTGCGGTCATATGTCCGATTCCTGTTCGGCGATAGCCTTGTGGCGGAGATCTATCGCCCCGCAGCTGAAATGCTCGCAAGGGCGGGCTCGAACCGAGAAGCTGCTGACGTCGTAGCTGCGTTGACTCAGGCGGGAAGGGAACTGGTGGACTTCAAACGGATCGATCCCGCTACATCGGCGAGGATCGAACAGCCCCTCACCGATTTCGATGGCATGGCTCCGCTCACCAACCTGGTGTGGCGGACATGTATAGACCGTGGCATCACACTCGGTGAATTCCGGAAGAAACGGATTCGGCTGCGCCCCGACTCGATCGATTCGTTCCTGGGTCTACTGCAGTATGGTTTCAAGTCGAAAGCCGCAGGCGACATCGATGCGAAAATCCAGTACAGATTCTCAGGTGACGTGGAGGGAGACTGCTACGTCGCCGTTGAAGCCGGAAAACTCAGGGTAGGGCTGGGCACCGCAGACGACGCAGACGTGATGATCGAAACTCCGTTCGAACTCTGGATGGACATCCTGGTCGGAGAAGCGGACGCCGCCGCACTCCTCTCGGAAGGGCAGTACAGAGTGAGTGGTGACATGATGCTGATGGGTCGTCTGAGAGGGCTATTTAGGTAACAGCCGACCCCGCATATTCAGGGACGCAGGTCTTCGATAAACCCTGCATCAATCCAAAAGATGTTGACGTCGCCGTTGTGAGGTCCGCGCTGGATATCTCGCAGGAGATCTGCGGTCAACGTTGCGGGCAAGGGATTGTAGGGCCGCGGTCGAGCTGCCATAAAGAAGAAGTATTTGCCATCGGGAGAAACGTACGGTGAGAACTCGCCGCCCCGCGGCGTGTTCACACGATCGCCCATGTTGATCGGCGTGCTCCAGCTGTCGCTTTCGTCCCGGAACACGATGAAGTAGTCATCGCGTCCTAGGCCGTCTTCGCGAAGTGCCGAACAAACGATAATGTAGCTCTCATCTGGTGCTATGAACGCGTTGTATTGCGAGGCCGTGGAGTTGACGTTGGGGCCCAACCTCTCGGCTTCCGCATATTCCCCGTCTACCATGCGAGACCGGTAGATATAGCTCTCCTGGCTGCCCTCGACACCGCGTGTGAAGTACATCGTCCCATCCATGGTGACCGACGGGAAAAATTCCGCATCTTCGGTGTTAATCGGTGGGCCAGGGTTGTATGGCTCACTCCAACCGTTTTCGGCCCGGTCCATCGCCCAGATGTCCTGATTTGTCCAAGTCCTGGCTTCTCCCTCTGCCATTTCCGAACCCGGTGGCGGACGGGTCGAGAGAAAATAAAAGTGTTGTCCGTCGGGAGTGATGTGTGGTTCGAGGTTCAGATATTCGGAATTGCTCGAGAACGGAGCCACTTCCGGATTGGTCCAGCGACCGTCCACAATCTTGGTTTCCATGATGACCGCCAGACCGCCCACCAAGACGCCGAAATAGAGTTCGCTTCCGTCGGGTGTCATGGCAACGTCTCGAGTATACATACCGGTGGATACTATTCCGGGCGCGAAGAGCTCAGCGGTGTCGCCAGGTGGTGTTTGCCCGAGGTATGGACCGGTGAGCACGGGAAAGTCGCCTGCTGTATCCGGCTTTTCACATGCGGTGATCGCGATGGCGAGAGAAACGATTGTCGTAGCGCTCAGGCTGTAACTGGATCTACATGTCATGCCTTTATTCTCCGCCGTCGTGTCCGTTTTCGGTTCGCGTGCGAGCTCTTTTGACCACGTCACTCTCGATGTCTGCGCAGTATGGTACGCCCGTTCCGGGGTCGAGTTCCTTCGTTTCCGTAGCTCGGTAAAAAAAAATACGCCGCCGCCCGCTTTTGCACGGGTGACGGCGGAGGGAGGATGTCACACCTCAGATCTAAGACTTGACGTACTCCAAGATTGCCTTGAATTGGCTTTCACCGTCCAATCCCGCCTCCTTCAATACGATCTCTCCTGGGCCGCTTCCTAGGAAGTGTCCCTTCTGGAATGGATGCATGCTGCAGTTGATGCCCCGGTCAGATCGTACCCACTTGTAGAGCGTGGGAAGTGTGAAGCCCGTGATCCCCATCGCCTTCATGGCTTTTGTCTCGGGATAGACGCTCTGACGCTCCTCTTCGGGCAGTTGGGCGAACAACTCCGCGCTGGATACATAGAATACATCGAGGTCTACCCCCTCATGCTCGAGCATTGGTAGCGCCGATTGCACGAAGGCGTAGGCTACCTCGCTACCCTGCAATACGATTGCGCCATCGCCGTTACCGTTGGCTTGTCGCAGAGCATAAACACCCTTGGCGGTTGCGCTGGGCGGAGCCAGGCCCAAAGCCTCGCGATCGATGACAGTCTCGTTCGGTCGTGTAACAAACGGGACCACAACGGCGGGGCGTTTGGCGAGAGCGGCGATCAACAGCGGCCATACTTCTTGTGGATCCCACGGCGTCATGGTTATGACCGTGCCGGCGGGGAAGTTGTCCTGAAGCAGCTGTAACGGCTGCGGATCGGCATGAGTGGGACCGTCTTCGCCCGTTTTGAGCCCTGCATGTGCGCAGATCAGCACGTACGGGTTGTATGGTTCCGTCTTAATATGTTGACGCGCCTGTGAGCCGATTGCGTGGAGTCTAGAAGAGATGTGCCCGAGTGCGCCAATGAAAGCTCCATACGACGAACCGGCTCCTAGATGGCGACCGTAAGTTGAGATTCCGGCGAGTATACCACTCATCGCATCCTCACAAATCCCACCGATAGACAAAAGCCTCGCTTCGGGGTTGGTGCTCGCGTTATAGAACCCCTCGGCAAATCCTTTGGCAGCTGCGCTGACACTGGTTGATCCCAGCAGGTCGGCTGAACCTGCTAGAATCGCTCCGTTAGAAGCCTTGTTGAGAACGTTGAGCGCATTGCCCAGCGCACCACGAATCGTTGTTTTCGAGCCGACCTCCAGCTTGAGCTCGTCGGGCGTACTTGTTCCTGCTGCCGCAACGGTCTCGTGGAGCTTGTCTACAGCCGGTGCGTTGGGGCGTGGCTCCCTGTTTGATTGGTTCAGCCTATCGCGCGACGCGATTAGGCGGCCCGCCAACGCTTCAGTGACCGTCGTATTTTCTTCGAGGCTCTTGCGAATGATCTGAAGAGCTTGCCAGTAGCAATCTTCAACCGTGGCCTTGTCAGAACCCCCGCAGCACTTTTCACCGTTCTCGCACCTGGGGAACTCGCCGACGATCTGGTGAACAAACGGTGCCAACGCATGGTGGAAGCCGTCACTGCACAAGGCGTGGCCGGCACCGTGTGAGGCCTTGCCCTCGATACCGTACAGCCAGCCCTTTGTCGTTCTGTAGACGATCGCTGTCGGCTGACTGTTCGGCAGCCTAGGTGCCATTCTTTGTGCGGCGACAATCTGTTGGAAGTCAGTTCCGTCGGGCACGTAAATGACATTCCAGTCGTGTAGGTACGCGAGCTCCTTTGGATCCCACTGCACATAGTCGCCAGGCGTATCGCCTTCGCGGCAGACATTGTTGGAGTCAATTGATGCCTGGTTCCAGTCAATATGGAGTATCGCGTTTTCGAGCGACGCTGATCCGGCGGCCGCGAGGGTCTCGTACGCTCGACCAGGTGTAAGCCCACCTTCTCCCTCTACCACGTGCAGACGCGGAGCCTTGTCGCCGTAGAAGTCTTTGGCGCCGTAGGCCAATCCCAACGATGTCGCAACACCTACTCCAGATGCACCGGTCGAGAGCTTGAGGAACGGCGTCGCAGGCGTCGGGTGCCCATCGAGTGCCTTCGACTGAAACTTCTGGAAGAGCGGAGTGTCCGTGATGGGGTTTCGGCGAAAACCCAGCAAGTCTTCTAGACGCAGCTGCAATCTGACATCAGAGGGAAGCATATCGGGAGCGCCGATTCGAATGACCTCATTACGAAGTGCCCACATGGCGTACAAACCAAGCGCCTTATGACCGGCTGCATACGATATCAGGTCGGCATCTTGCCTGTCCGGGTCGGAAACGTCGTAGTCCATGGCGTCATACAGGATGCATTCGACGAATCGACCAGAAGAGACCGAACCGCCGGGGTGCCCGGACATTGGTACATAGTTGTAGAGAATCGCGCAGAGAGTGCGGTATATGAGATCGAGCTGCTCGAAGACGGCGAGGTCGTCAGATGAAAACGGAGCCTTGCCATCTTTCAACTCCTCGGAGATATCGACGTACGTCGCGCGCCGGGGTCCGAGTGTGAATTCCATTTGGCTTTTCCTTTCGATATTCGGTGGCAGAGTCGCCATGCGGCCACCGGTAACGGGGACCGCGCCGAGAAATTCGCAACAGCGATCAGTACAGTGGATCTCCGCTACTCAAGTACGCGGCAAACCCTTCTCCGTCTTTCGAAGCTTCTCCGATGAGTCGCACGCCCTCACGCAAATCGTCTATTCCCGTCGCGATCGATAGTCTGAGGAAGTGTTTGCCTTCATCTCCGATCTTCCCGAACGACCGCCTATCCATGGTGGCCACGTGGTATTTGAAAAGCAGGAACATCTGGAATAGTGTGCTGGGACTGGACTGGCCTCTGATGTCGTCGGGCAGGTTCTTATGGGCCTCGATCGCCCCGAGCGATTCACACACACCGCCGATGTTGGGGAAGACATAGAATGCGCCCTTGGGATTCTGGCAGGTGATTCCATCAATCGCGTTCAATCCGCTCACCACCAGGTCACGGCGTTCCTCGAAAGCGGTCACCATCTCTTGAATCGCCGGTCCACTTTCCGGGGATTCAATGGCTAACTTGACGCCCATCTGGTTGTAAGCAGCCGTACACGAGAAGTAGTTGATGTTCAGGTTCTTGAAGATCGCCGCTTCTTCTGCAGTCGGGAAAACTGCCCAGCCAATACGCCCGCCTGTCCACGAATACGATTTCGAGGCACCCGACACGAGAATTGTTCGCTCCTCCATCCCGGGGAACGATCCGATAGAGACGTGCTCGCTGCCGTCAAACAGGATGTTTTCGTATACCTCGTCCGAATAAATCCTGCAATTCGCCGGCGCCTTTTCTCTGATCACGCTGGCGATGTCTTCGAGTTCTTCCCTCGACGCTACGCCACCAGTGGGGTTCGATGGGAAGCAGATAAAGATGAGTCTAGTTCGATCGGTGATCAGGCCCGCTAGGTCATCACCGTTGAAGGCGAACCCCTTTTCCTCCTCTAGGTGTAACGGGACTGG
Organism: Gemmatimonadota bacterium; assembly: GCA_039589395.1. Classification (GTDB taxonomy): domain Bacteria; phylum Gemmatimonadota; class Gemmatimonadetes; order Gemmatimonadales; family GWC2-71-9; genus JBDGYW01. The sequence goes on along the minus strand of JBDHHK010000002.1, from coordinate 62,331 downwards.
CTTCGCTCCCACATAGCCGATGAACGATTCGTATATGGGGAATCCAGGGCTTGGGTAGATGATCTCATCACCTGGGTTGCAATAGGTCTGTTGGCAAAAACCGATCGGTGGTTTGGCCCCGGGAAAGACGACGACACGGTCAGGCGTGAGGTCCAATCCTCTGCTCTCGCCCATGTATTTCGCAATCGACTCGCGGAGCGGAAGTATGCCTTGCGGGTCGCAGTAGTGAGTGAGATCGTTGTCGATCTGACGTTTGACTTCCTCACGGATGTGTTTTGGGAGAGCGAAATCCGGTTCTCCAAGGTTGCACTTGATCACCTTGTGGCCCGCATTCTCGATCTGAGCGATGTAGGGACCGACCTTGAAAGCGTTTTCGGTGTCTATCAGCGCAGTCCGATCTGAAAAAAGACTCATCATTCTTCTCCGTGGAAATCGTGTGGGCAGAAAAGATAATTGACTGGCGCCGGTGGGGCAGGGGGTGGGTTTATAGAGACGCAGCGGTGCGGGGGCAGAGCGATGCAGGCGCGCAGAACTGCACCCAAATAACTCTGCAACTCTGCCAAACGCGCCGTGACCGTAGTCTGAATTGAAGAGCCTACCTGCGACCGCCTACTCAGCGCCGTCCCAGCAGTAGGTGCAGAGTCGCTCCTTTGGTAATCCGATGGCGTCCACAAGGTCGTCCAGCCTTTGATACCGTAACGTTGTGAGCCTCAAACGCCTACCGATGCGGTCGACCATTGCGCCGTGGAGGTCGGAGTCGGGATTGGCGTAGTCGGCCAGCTCGCTGTCAGAGGGACCGTCGGGTTGCAGTTCCTGGATGCCTTTTCGTCCTGCTAGGTCCATAACGGATCCAGAGCGGGAGAAGTTCAAGAATTTGCAGCTGAATATGAGCGGCGGACACGCAGGACGCATGTGCACCTCCGGAGCGCCATATTCGTACAGCCTCCGAATGATGTCCTGCAGCTGCGTTCCGCGCACGATCGAATCTTCGCAAAACAGTAGGCGGTTGCCCTTTATGATCTCTCGAATAGGTATCAGCTTCATCCGCGCCACTGTGTCGCGAACACGCTGGTCCTGTGGCATGAAACTCCGCGGCCAGGTTGGCGTGTACTTGACGAACGGTCGACGATATGGAACGCCGGCTTCCATCGAATACCCGAATCCGTGCCCCGTTCCCGAGTCGGGTATGCCGGCCACGATATCAACCTCCACATTGTCGCGCTTTGCTAAACAGGCTCCGCACCGGTTTCGAACCACTTCCACATTGGTATTCTCGTAGTTCGACGCGGGATACCCGTAGTAAACCCATAGGAACGAACAGATCTGCAGCCTATCGGCTGGCTGCTTCATCTGTTCGAAACCATCGTGGTTCAAACGCACTACTTCGCCGGGACCTAGGTATTTGGTGACCTCATAGTCCAAGTTCGCAAGCGCGCACGACTCGAAAGTTGCAGCGTAGGCGTCTTCCTTTTGTGCGAGCACGATCGGAGTTCTACCAAGAAGATCTCTAGCAGCGTAGATCCCCTTCTCTGTGAGCAGCAGAATCGAACAGGATCCGTCTATCTGTTCCTGCGCATATCGAATGCCGTCTTCGATTGTGTCGCCTTCGTCAATGAGGCTCGCGATAAGCTCGGTCGGGTTGATCTCGTTGCCAGACATCTCAGAGAAGTGCGCATTTCGCTTCTTGAATGCGGCTGCCGCCAATTCGTCGAGGTTGTCGAGCTTGCTCACTGTCACGATTGCATACACACCGTGATGTGATCCGATTATCAGCGGCTGGTCCTCGTAGTCACTGATGACTCCGATGCCCATCGTGCCTTTCAGTTCTGGCAGGTCGTCTTCGAACTTGCTGCGAAACTGTGCGTTTGTGATGTCGTGAATGAAGCGCGTGAATCCTTGGCCGTTTTTGACTACGAGGCCGCCACGCATCGTCCCCAGGTGAGAGTGATAGTCCGTGCCGTAGAAGAGGTCAGATACACAATCGTCTTTCGAGACAACGCCAAACATTCCGCCCACGGCTTCTCCTCCGGGTTGTTGGTTACTTCTGGATTCTGCAAGTCTGATATATCGCTCGCAGGGCAAGATATTCGCAACTTCAGTTTCGAAGTGGCGGTGTTGTCGCCGGGGGAATTCTGTGCTTGGTCGCCTGCTCGTACGCGAACGCAAAGGCGATCAGCGTGGGCTCAGTCCAAGCATCCCCGAAAAACTGTAGCCCGACCGGCAACGTACCCTTTACGTAACCCATGGGCACCGTGATCGCCGGGAATCCGGTGTGGGGAGAGAGATCTTGGCTGTTATCGCCGTGAGGGCTGCTCAGGTCGCCTATCAACCGTGGTGCGTTTGCCCACGTTGGGAAGATCATCGCATCAAGGTTTTGGGCCGTGAGTTCTCTACGTACTGCCGCGCGGAGGCGAGTTCGGTTCTCAATGGACCGGACGCAACCGTCGTTCTCATTCGGCGGCCCTTCGACGTCCCGGAAATACTCTAGTCTGGCTCTGATGGTGGGATGGTATCCGCGCGACTGCAGGACATCATCTAGGCTCTTGACCTCCGCTTCCGGACCCAGGCTGCTGAGATAGTCGTTGAGGTCAAACTTGAAACGGCTGCACCAGAGACCACTGCGCCGCAGTTCGTCCATCTCGAGAATCATTACTGAATCGACAATCAATGCGCCTGCTCGTCGTAAGTCATCCAAGGCCTCCTCGAATCGTGCCAGGACCTCCTGGTCGGCCCCGTCGCGGTTTGACCACTGCCGCATTACCCCGAGCCGGACGCCGTTCAAAGCGTGCGGGTCGAGCACATCGCCGTAGCCATCAGCGACGTGACCTCTGCTCTCGGCAGTGACCGGGTCGGCTGGATCGTATCCGGTGATTACGTCGAATACCGCGACGGCGTCTGCGACCGTTCGAGCCATTGGTCCACCTATGTCGTGATCGAGATACAGCGGGATTATCCCATCCCTACTCGTCAGCCCCATTGTGGAACGAATTCCGACCAGTGCGTTGTGGGAAGATGGTCCTCTGATCGAGTTGCCGGTGTCGGTGCCCAAACCAACGGCGCCGCAGCTGGCTGCGACCGCCGCGGCGGTTCCTCCACTCGATCCGGCAGTTACACGATTCAGCGCGTAGGGATTGCGTGTGTAGCCGGGTAACATCGAGCCAACTGTCTCGTACGGGGAGAATGCGAACTCGGCCATATTCGACTTCGCGAGAACGATTGCTCCCGCTTCCCGGATACGTCGCACCTGAAATGCATCATCAGGCGGAATTGAGCCGGCAAGCGATAGTGAGCCGGCCGTCGTCGGCATGTCGTGTGTGTCGTAGTTGTCCTTCACGATCACTGGAATCCCGTGCAAGGGTCCCACCATACCTGATTCGGCAAAGATGCTGTCCAGTTCTGCAGCGCGAGCAACGGCCTTCGGGTTGATGGAGATGATAGCGTTGATTGCGGGCCCTTGCTTATCGTACGCTTCAATTCGGGCAAGGTAGAACTGTACCAGCTCGCGGGCAGTCAACTCGCCGGCGTTCATAGCGGCGTGGATTTCAGCAATCGTAGCTTCAACCACATCAAATTCGGACTGACTACCTTGCGCAGTCTGTGCGGCGGCAGGCGAAGGGAACGCGGCAGCCATCACAGCGAGAACCTTAGCAAACCATCCCATCCGCCTTTTGAGCATAGCTTTCTCCATTTGACATCTTCTCGAACAGTCAGCGCCTGATCCGGCTCAGCATCGCGACAGGCTCACCCTCGGTTACCGGTGGAGTACCGATCACGTAGTTTACCACTCCAGCAAACGGTGCCGTGATCCTTTCAATGGGATCGCCAAAGAAGTCCACGAGGACGCCCAGCATGCCTCCCGCCGCAATAGCGTAACCATCTCGCACAGAGGGTCGGAATATTCCCGTTGCCGGACTCGTCACCACCTGATAGTTCTCCAGCCACACTACCTCACCAGCCTGCTCAACGGTTCCTTCAATCATGTCGAGGTGTCGCAGTAGGTTCCACACACCTCGCTCGGCCATCTCCACCCATACTGGATCGTTCGAGCCAAGTTGGCCAGTCTCTGTCGTGATGGCAGGTATACCCCGATCGAGCGCCGTCTTGTCGGTGTAAACCGATGGGCCGCCGTCGGCACGTGCCGGGTCGATCACGATGTGGTCGATGCCGAATGCCAACGCCATGCCTCTGACTGCCTCGTCCAATTCAGCGTCGCCTGTTACCGGCATGTACAGGTATGGCCTCAATGCCTCGTTGCCGTCGCCGCAGTGCATGTCCACTAAAAAGTCGGCGCGTTGGATCACCTCTGTCGTGATGATATATGCTATCCGCTCGCTCACTGTTCCGTCTGGGTTTCCGGGGTATGCTCTGTTGAGGTTTTTCCCGTCCACTGGGCTGTAGTAGATGGTGCGTTTGAGAAACGACGGCATGTTCGCCACATGCACCAAAACCACCGATCCCGATAGGCCCGAGGGATTCAGTTCAGTTCGTACGTTTTGTAGCGCGGTGATCGGTGGGTACTCGTAACCATGAGTGCCGGCGACGAGTGCGAGCACCGGACCGCTATCGGTACCGTGAAGCACGGTGACCGGGATCCGCGTGCCCTCGTCGACTCCCGCTGGGACTTCCAGGAAACCCGATTCTACCTGTCCAGCAGCGGCTGTGATATTGCCGACGCTGAAGCTGGGTGGGTGTTGCGCCGCGACCGGGAATTGCGGCGTCGACGTCAGAGATAGCACCATCAACAACTTCGAAAGAGTACGCACTTGCTCTCCAGGTTTGGTTAACTGTCGACAAAGATGCCTGTCGAACCTCAAGAGTGGGAGGTGTGAAGACGTCGGATCGCTTGACATGATCCGTACTCACCGCCTGTTTGCTTTTGATGAGATCTGGGTGGATGGACACACAGGACCGTCCATGACCACCGCTACGGTCGAAACGAGAGGGCAACACAGATGAGGACGGAGAAAGTGTGTGGACTCAGTAGGCGCCGATTCATCAACACCATTTCACCCCTGGCAGTTGGATGCTTGGGATTGCCGACAATCGGGAAGCGGCTGATAGCGCAAGACAAACCAGGTTTCTGGAGTGAGTATACGCCGGCGGAGCAGGGAGTGATCGATTCCTCCGTCATGGCGCAAGACATGACGAACTTTGCTGGGCATGGCTACGGTTGTGCCGAATGTGCTTTGGCAGTCGGGTTGCGATACCTAGAAGAGCCTGAGGAGCGATTAGGAGCTGCAGCTGTCTTCAGTGGCGGATTTGGCAAAGGCGATCTGTGCGGATTTTTCACGGGATCGATGATGGCCATCGGAATTGCCGCGCGGAAGATGCACGAAGACCGATCGGCAATGAGAGAATTTGCCAATCCGCGAAGAGACGAGTATTGGGATTGGTGGCAATCTCGTGGTCCGTTTCACTGCAGGGACCTGAGGGAAATGTACGATGGCTCGGACCAGTTCTTACGCATGGGTCAACGAGCCGTCGCCAAGCTGGAGGAGCTAATCGCGCCCGCACGTTAGCGGGCGCACCCGCATGCTCATCTCTTCTTGGCTATATTTCCCAGCGTTGTGCTGGATAGATGGCCTTCGATCTGCTTGGGAATGCTCTCGAGCAGATTGCCGAACACACAATCACCGAACTCACATTCTGTCTTATGCAGCAAACATGGCCCGTGCCGAGAGATCGGGCCGTCGATTGCCTCGTAGATGTCCAGCAACGTGATCGAGTCAGGTTCCTTGGCCAACACAAAGCCGCCCTGAGGTCCTCTCACCGACCTGAGGAACCCAGATTTGTTCAGCCGCTGGAATACCTTGCTGAGGTGGGCCTCAGAGAATCCAAATGACTCGGCTACCTTCCCGGTCGAAATCGGCTTCGTGTCATTTTGGCTCGCCAAATATGCGAGGGCATGTATTGCCAAACTCGCTGCTTCAGAAATCGTGATATTCACGCCTTCTCCCTATTTCATATGCGCATTCCTGCCCCAGTAGGATACTTTGGACAGGGACGTCTGCGCTAGACCCACTCGTCTGCGAGAATGTCCCCGCGCACTCCGACCACTGTCTGTCTGACCGGTACCTTGCGCGACGCTCGAGACGCGGCTTCCTTGGCAAGGCCGACCAAACCGCTACAACACGGCACCTCCATGGTCATGACATTCAGGGTGTTGATCCTAGCCTCATCGATCATCGTGATCAGCTTTGCAAGATACATTTCTTGCCCTTGATCCAGCTTCGGGCAGGCAATCGCAAGAGCTCGGCCCTTTAAATGCTTGTCATGGAAGTTCCCGAGTGCGAAAGCCGAACAGTCGGCAGCAAGCAAAACATCCGCTCCCTCGAGGAAGGGCGCCGTGGGAGGTAAAAGGTGCATCTGCACTGGCCACTGTCGCAGTTGTGTCTTTTGGACCGGTACCTCGCTGGCTGAAGAAACTCTATCGGTACTGCGATCGAACTGCAGTACACGAGCGCCCGGGCATCCGCCACCTGCTCCAAAAATGGGGGTCGGTGTGGACTCGGCCTGTTCCGTCGCTTGACCTGCTCCTTGCTTTCCAAGGTGAACCTTCACAGCCTCTTCATCAAAATCATCAGCTTCACGTGCTTCGACAGTGATTGCATCCTGCGGACACTCGCCAAGACACGCTCCCAAACCGTCACACAACTTTTCACCCAGCAGTTTCGCTTTTCCGTCGATCACCTGCAGTGCGCCCTCGGCGCACGACGGAATGCAGATACCACACCCATCGCATTTTTCTTCGTCGATATAGACGATCTTCCGCAACGCCACTCTTCTATACCTCGCTCAGCATGGGTTGGTCGTGAAACTCTCTTACAGCCTCGGCCTTCATATCCGAGTAGTCTGTTCGTATGGCCAGAGTGGCTGTGAACCACGCGCGCAACTTTTCACGATCCGGCACCGCTTCGTTCCTACTAGCAATTTCGCGACTGTTGGGCGTTGGCTCGTGGCGTGTGATGCTGGACATCTATGTTCCTCGTCCTTCTGCGCCCGACGGAGTCGAGCAAGTTTGTTGAAGATATTAGTCAAACTAGTACTTTCTTACCACAATTTAGTCTGAAGTGGGAAGTGGCACAAGATATGGGTGGGATATGGAGAGGCGTTTACATGATCAAATGCGTCTGCAGGCCCCACTCATATAGCGTCGTGCTCTGTCGGGATCCTCGATGAGTTCGAAGAAGTCATCATAGTGCTCGGGAGCCCGTAGTGGGGTGGGGTTGGTGCGGGCGCTTTCGGTGCTGTGACGCACCACAGGGGAGCGAGAAAGAAACTTGTGGTCAACGACATAGCGGGACTCGGTAAAATCAAATCACGAAGTTTGGAATCGTTCTACGATTCACGGACAGGTGAATTGCCGCGGCTTTGTTTGTCATTGCCGCTCTATCGCGGGCTCCGTAGATTGCTGGAAGAGCGTGCCCATCCCTTCCGGGCTTGCTCGATCCCGAAGCCGTGTTGGCTGTTTATGGTGCACTACAGGTCGTTCTCGAGGTGATTTTCATGCGCGCTACCGCACGTAGTTCTTCGTACATCGCTGCGACAGCCGTTCTATGTCTCATCTTTCCATCGGTTGCCGTGCGCGCCCAGCGCTTGGGGTCGGTGCTGGAGTTGATTGCTGTCGAGGGCGATCTGACCGTTGGGACTGAGGTGACCAGTGCACTCTCTAGCTCGGACATCCGGGCTCCAGACGACTCGTATATGGAGGCATGGACCATTGATGGCCGGCCCGGCGAGTCGGTAACCATCGATCTTATCGCAGACGACTTTGATCCGTTCATTTACGTTTCAGGTCCCGGATTCGAACAAACCCTCAGCGACGATGATTCGGGCGGAGCTTGTTACGCGCGTCTCACTCTTACGTTTCTGGAGACCGGAACATTTCGCGTAGTTGCCAGTTCAAACGGGCAGCGCGAGACTGGCCCCTACGTGTTGCGAGTATCGGAGACACCAGGGCCGACTGCGGGATATCCGTGTGGAGGGATGAACCCAGCGGTTCTTCTGGACTTACCCATTGACGGGCGTACCGTGGCTCTAGGCGACGAGGTGTATGGATCTCTTACTGCATCCAGCCCGGCGATCGGCCCGGATTCTAAGAAGGCCGAAGCATGGCATCTGGACGGGCAGGCAGGCGAATCGGTCACCGTCACTCTCGTTTCCGAAGACTTTGATTGTTACCTCTACATAGTTGGCCCCGGACTCGGTGAGGTTCTTTCCGACGACGACGGCGCAGGAGACCTAGATTCGCAGCTGACCTTGTCGTTTCCTGAAGACGGCACTTATGTCGTGGTAGCGAGTACTCTTAGTGGAGGCTCCACCGGCGCGTATTCCCTCCGCGTGGAAGAGCCAACAGATATGCGCGACCTGCCTACGGCAGGTCGGATTCTCAGTGTTGGCGAAGAAGCACGCGGCTCTCTCACTTCCAGCGATCCTGTGGTCGAGTCAGGACGTAGAGGCCAGGCGTGGGCACTGGAAGGGCAGCAGGGTACCACGCTCACGATTGAGCTCACCTCCGAGGAATTTGATTGCTTCCTGTATCTGATAGGTCCGGGTCTATCTGATCCCATCACCGACGACGATGGTGCCGGCAATCTCGACTCGAGAATCACTTTTACGTTCCCGATGGATGGCACCTACCTTGTGATTGTGTCCGCATTGAGCACGGGCGAGGGACCGTACGCCATCCGGGTAGAGGAATCAGTTGGAATGAACGATCTACCCACCGACGACCGAGTTGTAGAGATCGGTGGTACAATGAGCGGCTGGCTGTCCGATTCGGATCCGATTGTCGACGACGGTCGTATTGGACAGGTTTGGGCTCTAGCGGGTCGACGCGGCGAAACCTACACGATCGATCTCATGTCCGATGACTTTGACAGTTATCTCTACGTCGTTGGTCCGGGCCTGATCGAGCCGCGCACCAACGACGACGGCGGTGATGGCCTCGACTCGCGGCTAACTCTCACCCTGCCCGAAGACGGGACATACCGCATTGTCACGAGCGCGCACAGCATGTCCAGCTTGGGAGACTACAGCCTGCGTGTCGTGAGTTCTGGACGCTAGCATATTCTTGCTGAGATGAGTGCGCTCACCGTTCTTGCATTGTTGGGTGCTTTGCAGGGCGCCGTGCTGGGCCTTGCGCTGCTCAACGGAGGCTGTAGTCCGTGACCGTTACCGACGTATCGGCGTTTGTTGGCGATTACCCGTATCGCTGCATTGATGCAGCGACCCCAACATGGCTGCTGTCACAAATGGATCGGCTGGGCATCGAGTCGGCCTGGGTAGGACACCTGCCATCATTTCTGTACCGCGATCCTGCTCCCGCGAACTCCAGACTCGAAACATCTATCGCGGCTCACCGCGACCGCCTGGTGCCGGTTCTGACGGTCCATCCCAATCTCCCGAATTGGGAGGATGAACTCAACTACGCGGCGGAGCTCGGTGCCGGCGCTATCAGGGCCTATCCAATGCACCTGGGTTTGGATCCAAGCGGTGGTGATATGCGGGTCTTGGTTGCCGCCGCTGGGTCGGTTGGCTTGCCACTGCTATTCACGGTGAGGTTTGAAGATCTTCGCCAACGCTACCCGGCAGACTCCACGGCTGACCTGCCAGCTGCGGCTCTACGGACCCTGATTCGATCTGATACAGAAGCGCGCTTCATTGTCACCAATGCAGACCGTAGCTGGATCGAAGAGGTTCACTTCGGACTGACGCCAGGAGAGGCGGCGCGGCTGCTCTGGGATTTCTCTTGGGTGTGGGGTTCTCCGGAGAACCACCTGAACCTGTTGTTGGAGACCGTTGGGATCGAACGATTCACGCTGGGCACGGGCATGCCTCTCAGGATCCCTGATGCCGCGATCGCCAAACTCGATTTGACCGATATCAGCGAGGACGACCGTGCGCTACTGATAGGTGGCAACCTCGCGCGGTGGCTACACCGTCCGTAACCCTCTGCCCCTCCGCCGACTCCTACAGTAGCTTCTAGCAATGGACGACCGACACGCAGTTTGGGATTCCGCTCGTCTGCTGGCCGATTCCGGGGTCGCAGGCGCGATAGCATCCGTATCGCGTCAGCGTGGATCTTGCCCGATGGCGAGCGACGCGAAGATGGTTGTGTCGATTGACGGGCGTTTGTGGGGCACCATCGGAGGCGGATGCATCGAGGCAGACGTTGTCCAGGCTTCGCTCGAGGTGGCAGAGTCTGGTGAACCCAGATTCGTCAGCCACACCTTGACGGCGGATTCAGCAGGTGACCTCGGACTATCCTGTGGAGGCACAGCTGAGTTCTTTCTAGAGCCGATAGTGGCCGAAGAGCAAATGCTCGAGCTGTATGCTCGGGTGGCATCAGCGATCGCTGACCGGGTGCCTGTGTTTGTGTTTACAGACGTCGATTGGGCAAAGGAGCCGAAAAAGGCAGTGACGTTTGGCGCGAGGGGGGGGCCGCAAGATAGTAGAGGTGCAGGAGGGCAGGGAGACAGTGACAAGGTGCTCAAGGTAGGTGATTTCGAAATTCCTGTTTCCTCTGAGAAAGCCGCGAGTCGTGGACGCTCGACCTATTTTGATGAAGAGGCCGGCGTGTTGATCGAGTCGATAGCGCGCGAGCCAAGAGTGGTGATCTTCGGTGCGGGACATGTGGGTGTGGAAATCGCCAAGATAGCGAGCGCGGTTGGTTTTCACGTGGTTGTATACGACGACCGCGAAGAATTTGCGAATCCGCAGCGGATACCTTGGGCGAACGAGGTCCGCGTGGAAGATTTTCGGACGATGTTCGACGAGCTGTCGTTCGATGAGGACGACTATCTGTTGGCCACGACCCGCGGACACAACTTCGACGCGTTAATCGTCGAACACATTGCGGAATCACCGGCGAAGTACATCGGCATGTTGGGGAGCAAGCGCAAACGCGCGGTGATCTTCAGGGCGTTGGAAGCAGCCGGTGTACAAGAAGATGCATTGGCCCGAGTTAGGACCCCGATCGGTCTCGACATCGGCGCGGACACACCGGCTGAGATAGCTGTTTCTGTTATCGCGGAGCTTATCAAGGTCAAGCGAACGGCAGTTAGCTAAAACGCTGGTCGATCAGACCCGGGCAGCTCGACCTTGTACGCCTCCATTGCATAGTATTCGGCCAGGCCCAGCCTGTCCGCTCCTGCCGCAGTTTCGAGGTTTCGCGCCTCTACCCTCTCCCAGAACTCACGATCATCTTGCCCACCGGGAAACAGCGCAACGTCTTTTTGTGACTGATGTTTGAAGATCGCAAGTATCTTCGCTCTCAGCTCTTCTTGAGAGAGAGGCACCAACACGTCTGCGTCCACAATCGACCACTCCTGCCAAGAACCGCGGTAATACCAGACCTCGGGTCGATCGCCGCCGTATCTGGCTAGGGCCCTTTCGACCGCTTCCTTGCAGACCCGGTGTGTGCCATGAGGGTCCGACAAGTCTCCCGCCGCGAACACGATCTCTGGGCGTTTCTCTTCGATCAGCGAGTGGATAATCTCGATATCCTCTTCGTCGATTGGGCGCTTGCGTACTTCGCCAGTTCGATAAAACGGGAGGTTCAAAAAACACGCAGCAGATGGTGGGAGCCCAAGAGACGCAATCGCCGAGATCGCCTCCGATTCGCGAATGAACCTTTTTACGCTCAAAGCTGTCTCCGAGTCCACCTCACCTGGTTTTTTGTCCTTGAACCGGTCCTCGATCTCGTGTCGTTTGACGCCGGCCTGCTGTTTGTCCAGGCCAAGTACGTCTGCTGCGCGTTCCACAAAGCTGAGGTGCCTGCAAACATCGTGATCGAAAACCGCGATGTTTCCGCTCGTCATATATGCAACGGTAATCTCGTTTTCGTTCTCCCAGAGCTTTCTAAGGACACCACCCATGGAGATCACGTCATCATCGGGGTGAGGCGAAAACACGAGCGCGCGCTTGCCTTTGGCTAGTTTGTTTCGGCCACGGATCTTCCGAGTGAGCCTGTTGAATATCTCCCCGTTTATTTGGCCGGACTTCGTGTACTTGGCGAGAAGCGGGCTCAGATGGTTGTCACGGTAGTCAGCGGAAGAAAGTTTGAGAATCGCCTTATCACTCCGCTCAGCTAGCCATACAACTGCTCGTTCTGTAACTGGAGGTGACCACTTAACACTCTGGAGTACCCAGGGTGTTTTTACCCGCGTCAATTCGGCGGCCGCCGGGGGGTCCAGATACACGGTGGCGGCAGAGTGTTCTTGCAAATAGGTGGCCGAGACGTCGGGTGATATTTCACCCTCAACAGCGCGTTTGACGATCTCCGCCTTATGTTCACCAGTTGCTACCAGAGCGATCCGGCGCGACTCGAGAATCGTTGCGATGCCCATAGTGATTGCTTCGATTGGCACGTTCGATTCGCCAAAGAAGTCCGCCGCGGCATCCCTTCTAGTAACCGTGTCGAGCGTGATCAAGCCGGTGCGTGAATCCGGTGATGAACCGGGCTCGTTGAAGCCGATGTGTCCCGACCGACCGATGCCGAGTATTTGGAAGTCGATCCCTCCCGCTGCTCGTATCGCTTCTTCGTACTCTTCGCAGTGGGCGCTCAGGTTCTTTCTATCGAGGTTGCCGTTGGGAATTTGGATATTCGCCGGATCGATATTCACATGCGAGAAGAGGTTTTCCATCATGTAGCGCCGATAGCTGTGGATGCTGTCCGGCGCCATCGGGAAGTACTCGTCGAGATTGAAGGTAATGACGTTCGAGAAGTCCACTTCTCCTCTTTGATACCTGCGGATCAACTCACGATAGATCCCTATTGGGGTGCTGCCGGTGGCCAGTCCAAGCACGCAATGGCCCTTCTTTGCCGTCTCGCGTTCAATTGCTTCGATCACTCGGTGCGCTAGAAGCATCGCAAGATCACTGTGATCGATCACGATCACGGTCGGTACCCGCTCGAGTTTTCGCGATCCTTCTAGCGTCCCAATCGTGCTCGGCAGGGGGCGGGAGGAGGGTTCTGTTCCTAATTCTGAGCGCACTTCTTCGGTCATTGTCCTATCCCTTCAATCCGGTCGATCCGCTGCACCATTTCGGTGTCAGGAATGATGACGGGTGAACGTCCAACCTCCAACAAGGAACATCGAACGTCCAACGGATGGTAGGGTCACGACCTAGCTTTCCGACGCACCATTCGGTAATCCTTCCGACGAAACCAAATGGCGCAACATCTCGGAGGAGAGTAGATGGATGACCTCAGGCGCGTCTTCAACAAGCAATACGGGTTTGCTGACCCCACCCACATGGTAACCGCGCCTGGGCGCATCAACTTGATCGGTGAACATATTGACTACAACGGGCTCGCTGTGTTTCCGATGGCGCTCGATCGCCGGATCAGCATGGCAATTCGTGCAAGTAGCGAAAAAGTGATCAAGGTCTACAACTTCGATGAACGATATGAGCCGATCGAGTTTACAATGTCATCGTCGATTGCCCCATACGCAGAAGGTGAGTGGGGCAACTATGTGAAGGCCGCAGCACAGGGCCTATTTGAAGTGATCCCCGACCTGATCGGTTTTGATGCTGTGCTACGCTCCGATATCCCAGTAGCGGCAGGTCTCAGTTCCTCCTCAGCTCTCGTTGTTGCCACCGCCCTTGCACTCGTAGAGTCAAACGGAATCGCTTTGGCCCGAAGTGAATTTTTGGAACTGTTGGCTGATTCAGAACGCTACGTGGGAACTCGTGGCGGCGGCATGGATCAGGCTATATGCGTCGCCGCTAAAGAGGGGCACGCCAGCAAGATAGGGTTCAACCCAATTACTCTCAAAACCACTTATGTACCCGACGAGTGGCGATTCGTTGTCGCTAACAGCTTAGTTGAAGCCAAAAAATCTGGTGCAGCGAAAGAAGCGTACAATCAGCGCACCCGGCAGTGCAGGGATGCGTTGGTGATGGTGGTTGGCGAGCTCGGGATGATTGACGAAGTGGATTCCTATCCCAAGCTGCTGGCAACTGTGCAGGTTGAACAAATCCTGACAGCCGCACAGACAGCGCTCCACGGGACGCTCGATAAGCGCTTCATGCATGTGGTGTCAGAAGCCGTCCGCGTGTTGCGGGCAGAACGTGCGATGCGCGACTGCGATACCGAGACGTTTGGACGCTTGATGTCGGAATCGCATAGAAGCCTCCGCGAAAACTTCGAGGTGAGTGGTCCCGAACTGGACGAATTGGTGGAGATTGCCACCGACGCTGGCGCGGAGGGTGCTCGACTCACCGGAGCGGGCTTCGGGGGATGCGCCATAGCACTGTGCACGATGCAAACCGTAGACGAGGTGCTAACGGCCTTGAAGGAGCGGTTCTATTCGACGCGAGACCTGGCAGTCGACCTCAGTGATGCACTTTTCCTAGCGCGCCCTGGCGGTGGGGCACGTGTGAGGGAATTCTGAACGTCCAAGCATCCCAATTCGTTATTGGATATTCGCGCTTCAATCCCTACCTGAACCCGACCCTCGGCAATGCCTTGAACAGTCCCCAAACCGCCAGCCCAACCAACAGCGTGCATCCCGTTCCCGGCATCGCGTCGCCGTAGATGAAAAACCCCGTGCCGAATAGGCTTCCATACACCACCACACAGCCCAGGAACCAACACAACAATGCGGCCGATAGGCTCTCGTTCTTATCCCTTGGCTTGATGTTCACGACGCTGCTCCAGCCTCGTCCAAATGGATGGATTCTGTCGTAGAACGACTGCAGGGTCTCACGATCTGTGGGCGACGTCAGGAGTGTCACCACTAGCCATACAACGGTGGTCATGGCGATACCTGATATTAGCATCACCGAGGGATGGAGCGCGTTGAATCCAAACGTTTCGTGAATGAACTGAAAGTACACCGCGACACAGAACGAGATGATCATCGCCGAGATCTCGCTCCAGGCATTGATTCTCCACCAGAACCACCGAAGTAGGAAGATCAAGCCGGTACCGGCGCCGATCTGTAGCAGGATCTGAAACGCCTGGTAAGCGTTTTCCAGCCATAACGAGATCGCGCTGGCCAGGACAATGAGCACGATCGTCGACATCCTGCCCACGGTTACGTAGTGATGTTCGTCCTTGTCCGGCGCAATGAACCTTCGGTAGACGTCGTCAACTACGTAGGAGGAGCCCCAATTCAACTGCGTACTGATCGTGGACATGTACGCCGCAGCCAGTGAAGCGACCACCAGCCCGAGAAGCCCATGCGGCAGGAATACCAGCATTGCAGGATACGCGAGATCGTGACGTACGATCGACGGATCCAGGTGTGGGAACCGCTCGACGATTGTTCCCAGGTTCGGGTACACGATCATTGAAGCCAACGCAACGATGATCCACGGCCACGGTCGAAGTGCATAGTGGGCGATGTTGAATAGTAGGGTTGCCCCCACCGATTCCTTTTCACTCCGCGCCGCTAGGATGCGTTGAGCGACGTACCCGCCACCACCCGGTTCTGACCCAGGGTACCAGGTGCTCCACCACTGTACGGCGATCGGAATGATCAGAACCGTGGCCGCAGTCCGCCAGTCAGAAAAATCTGGGAGCATCGAGAGCTTGCCTTCCAACGCCGGATGTGAAATCAAGCCGGCGAACCCTCCCACCTCTGGCAACGCAAGAGCATAGTGTGCTGCTGAGATTGACCCGATCATCGCGATCACAAAAAGAAGCATATCGGTCACGACGACGCCCCATAGGCCTGACGTAGCCGAGTAGATGACCGTTACAGTTCCGGCAATCAGGATCGTTGTGTATTTGTCGATACCTAGAAGGACACCGCCGATTTTGATGGCTGCCAAGGTCACGGTGGCCATTATCATCACATTGAAGAAGATGCCCAGATAGATCGCGCGGAATCCTCGCAAGAACGCAGCTGGCTTTCCGGAATAGCGGAGTTCGTAGAAGCCAACGTCGGTGAACACACCTGATCGCCGCCACAGCTTTGCGTAGAAAAAAGCGGTGCACATTGCCGTGATTAGGAATGCCCACCAGAGCCAGTTCTGGCTCACTCCACCGGTGCGAACGAGATCGGTTACGAGGTTGGGTGTGTCAGTCGAAAATGTCGTGGCTACCATCGAGGTACCAAGTGCCCACCAAGGTAGCTTCCGACCTGAAAGGAAGAACTCGTGCGTGCCTTTTCCGGCTCTGCGGGCGAACAGAACGCCGACAACCAGTACCACGATCCCATAAGAGGCAATTACAGCCCAGTCGATTCCCGTCAACTGCATCGGTTCAATCTCATCGATTCCCCTGAAACCAGGAGGTTAGGCTTTCCGGATACACGCCGTGCTCGACCAACGACGCGATTTTGCGGATTACGTTTGGCCTGTCTGCTTGGAATGTCATTCCAAACCAGTTTTCGGCGGCCGCAATCACCTTCAACCGTGCAATACTCGCCGTAACCTGTTGGTTGAGGGCACTACTTATCAAAAACTCGGCATCTGGGTCGGCACCGTGCTCGCACAGGAATCCTGCAAATTGCTTCTCCAAGATCGGAAAGACAGCGGGCGAAAGCGCCCAGATGTTCATCGACACGGTTTCGTGACCCTGCAAGGAATAACCTTCTCCGGCTGTGGTGACTCCGGAGATCTTTCCGTTGATTACGTCGATTTCTTTCACTTCCACGAGCTGTTCGAGGAAACCTCGGTCATCGCACTTACAGATACCGCGTGACACTCCTCCGAACTCCGAGAGAGTTTCTCGAAGCGTGTAGCCGATCATCGCAAACTGCGGTGCGTTAGAGCCTTGCTCGTGCTCGAGGAAATCGTGCAACGATACGTACGCCGATCTACCATAGAAGTCGTCGGCATTGATGACAACGAATGGCTCTCCGACCATTTTTCTAACGGCCAGTATCGCGTGAGCCGTGCCCCATGGTTTGACGCGATTGTCGGGCAGTTCGAACTTCTCTGGCAGATCCAACAACTCTTGATAAGCAAAGTTGACCTGCAAATCGGTACCAAACCTCAGGGCAACGTGCTCCTGAAAGTCCCGTTCGAGCTCCTGGCGGATCACAAACGTCACACCGGTGAATCCAGCCCGCGCGGCGTCGTAAACGGCATAGTCGAGCAGTACTTCGTCACTTGGGCCTACCGATGCCAGCTGTTTGTTGCCACCGTAACGGGTCGATAGGCCGGCCGCCAAGACGACCAGGGTCTGATTCATGGAAGGTGCTCGAAGAACAACTGCTGCAAGTACTCCACGGTAGCATTACCGAGGATTGGAACGGAAAACACGCTAGGAACTGTCAGGGTCTTTCTATTCCGCGTCCGGAGGCACTTCGGTTGGCTGGTGGGTGGGGCCATCACTCATAAAAATGAGTGTGCGGTGTCGCTTCACCGTCTGCGCCATAGCATCCACAACCCGGCGATCTAGGGTTTCTCCCGCGAGACGGTACATCAAGTCCATTGCGCGCTCCGGAGTCATCGGTTCTTGGTATGGTCGCGGGCTGGTGATGGCATCGAATATTTCAGCCGCACAAAGAATCCTTGCTCCAATTGGAATGTCTTCACCCTTCAGGCCGTCTGGATAGCCACTTCCATCCCAGTGTTCGTGATGACTTCGCACGTACTCCCTGACGGAGCCCAGGTGCTCCAGCGGTGATAGTATCTGGAACCCAATCACAACCTGCTCTTTTACATGTTCCTGCTCTGTATGTGTGAGTGGGCCTTTCTTGCTGAGGACAGCGTCGCGAATGCCTACTCTTCCGATATCGTGAAGGCGACCGGCTGCTCTGACCGCTTCGACGTCGTCGTCATCAAGGCCGAGTTCGGCAGCGATAGATGCGGAAAGATCTGCGACCCTGACAGAGTGACCCACGAAGTCCGGGTACTTGGCCTCGAGTGCGTTCAGCAGAGCTTCAAGCGTGGCTATGTTCACCTGCTCGAGCTTCTGACGTTGTCGTTCCAGCTCCTGTGTTCTCTCGACGAGTTCGTGCTTCAGCCATGCGGAGATCTCTTGAGACTGGAGCTCGGTATTTACGTGCCGCAATGCGCGGTCAACTGCCGCCTTTACTCTAGCCAGATCGACTGGCTTGGTCAGGTAGTCGAGAGCCCCACGCTGCAAGCATATCGCCGCGTTAGTGGCATCATCAGGTTCAGTAATAACGACTATCGCCAGGTTGGGATCGGCCTCGAGTGCCTTCGTGACCAATTCGGCACCCTTCATATGAGGTAGGTCTATGTCGACTAGAGCGATACCAGCCTCGCCCTCATACAACGCGGTGAGCGCATCCGATCCTTGGTCAACTACCTCGACAGCGTATCCGTTCTCCGCGAGGAAGTTCTCTACTGCGGTTCGCGCTTCATCGTCATGGATTACAACCAACACCTTATTGGTTCCGGGGACGCTATATCGAGTAGACAATCCGACCTCTCTCCGTGGCTCGCTAGCTGCGGTTTTTTCTCGATCGTGGTTGCGAAGGGAAGATACGCCCAACGACAACCGGCCGCTAGGACGTTTTGAGCGGATTAGCGGCAGAAAAGCGGGTACCGATGCCGGCTCATCGGGACACGATCTGCTGCCCCAATACCCTCAGCGAATCGGTGGTCACCGGAGCTGAAAGGCGAATACTCAGATTGTCTCGCACAACGACGAGACTGTTGAGTCCATCTGTAGGTTCGACGCGCTTTTTGTCCGCGGTTGATAGATCCTCAGAGATGCCGCGCATCACCAAAAGTTCGACCACGTTGCCTGAGTCGAGCGCTTGGAGAATTCTCACAACACGCCCTTCAGCGGCGACCAGGGCTGCGTATCCAAGCACGGTGAGCCCTTCGATTCTCGGAACCGACTGTTGGAGAATCGCCTCAGCCGACGCTTTGTCTACGTTCGTCCATTCAGATTCGTCTCCTCCACCGCGACCGCCCGTCACCTGCGCCATTGTCGGTGCCGAACTTACCACACTGACCTGTCGAGGCTGGGGCGATTCCATCCTGTCACGATCCTTGGGCTGGTTGACCGTTGCCGCGACTCTGTCTCCCGAGTCAACCCTCACGATATCAGGCATGGAAACCGTATCCGAAGCTCCCTTTGGTGGTCCAAGTGCGTCCGAGCGTTCGGCAACCACAGTTCTCCGGACGGCAACCGTATCGGCAGGTGGGTTGGATGGCGGCTGCACCGCTTCAATGGTGGCTGTGCGCTCACCTAGCGCACGCACAGCTCCCTCCTCTGCCTCCGCGCCCAACAAACCCTCCTCCTCAACCGCGGCTCTCGAGCGCCGTGGCGCCTGCTGTTCTGAATCTCCCGCGGTGGCAAGATCGTGAGTTTGCGGAATTTGGATTGTTAGTTGAGCGTCCGTTTCACTCTCCGAAACGGACTGATCCGGTGTTGAGGTGAGTACCGCTGTTCGTGCATACCAGCCCACGGTCGCGGCCAGCACCACGGTTGCAGCCCACGCAAGCGACCTCATTCGTAGCAACCTTCGCCGCTGCGACTCTACGCCCGTGTCTGCTTGCTGCTTTAGAGTTGAACTGGCTGACTCCGCTCTCGCCTGCAGCTCCTCGAACGACGGCATCGACACGCGTCCGGGCCCTGCTGCTGACAAAATCCTGGCGGATTCTTCCCGCAGTTGCCGAGCGTCTTCAAGTGCCGTGCGGCACTCGGCGCATTCGTTCAGATGTCGCTCGACATCCTGCCTGGATTCGAACGCTTCGGCCGCTTTGTCTGCTTCACGCGACAGTGCACCGTCCAAATACGTGTGCAGCAATCCTTCATCCAGATGCGGCATCTTTGTCCTCCAATCGCCCGTGCGCTTCGACCAATCTGGCGCGTGCCCGGGCAAGCGTTGTCCCGATGGCACCCTTTGAGAGGCCTGTCTGTTCGGCGATCTCGTCGTAGTTGAACCCCGCGTCCCATAACAACAGCACTGTTCTGTCCTTCTCGCTCAACATCTCCAGCGCTCTGCGCACGACCTCCATCTTCTCGTTTCGTTCAACTTCTTCGGCCGCCTGCGGCGCGGTTTCCTGTCTCGCCTCTGCCTCTCCCTTTATCAGGACCAAGTGCTTCTTCTGTCTCACTGCTGCTCGTGCCTCATCTCGCGCAAGGTTGTTTGCTACTGTAAACAGCCACGCCCGCGGGTTGTCCGGATTTGAACCGAGCGCCTTCACGAACACCTCCTGTGCCAAATCCTGAGCCCTGTCGGCATCCCACACCTTGCGGTGAAGAAAGCGGACCAAATCAGAGTAGGTCTCGGTGTAAACGGTTGCCCAGTCAATGCTCATTGTGCCAAGATAGCTAATAACGGTTGCATAGGCGGTATGGCGATCCCATGCCGCCTATGCCGCAGATCAAGCATATGCCGCTAATGTCCTCTAAACTCTCTCACCAAACGCCCAATCCTCAGGGGCGACAGCCGCTCTTCGCCTCTTTCACCGATTCTCAAGCTCACGTTCTTCCCGGCCACTAACACCATCCCGAATTCCTTCAAGTATCCCTCTAGCTCTGGTAGACGCTCTAACACCTTGAAGTACGCTTCGGAGAACTGTTCTATCTCGATGACTTCGAGCGAGTCTTGGTGTGCCAGGTCGGTCCACAGCCCGTCAATCTCGATGAATAGTCGACCGGCCACGTGACGCGCGTTCGGTCCCCCGGCGCGGCCGGCCAGACCCTTCTTGTCGGCTTCGTCTAGATCGAATGCAGTGCTGACATCGCGCCGCACTCGGGCCTGTTCAGCCGCCATGACTGCTCCGGCTCCCGAAGCCTGACTCGTCGGACTAGCAGCAGGTGTTGCGAGTGCCGGCACCCCGCCGACGCTGACTGCGCGTCTGTCGCGATTTGCGACTTCCTCGGGTTCCTGCACCAGGTAAGATGTGTATTCGCTGAGCAGACCGAACCGCAACGCAGTCTCGCGGATCTCCTCGATCAACTCTTCGTTCGGTCCGTTGAGCCTGACCGATTGTGTTAGGTATCCGAGTTTACGCGATGCCCACAGCCTGGGGATGAAGTCATTTGCACCGCTGTGTTCTGGAAACCGAACCTCTGCATCGTAACGTTCTGTTCTGTTGTTGCGGTGTCCCGATACCGCCAGGCTACCTGTGATGTCCCTACTAGGAGCTTCGTAGCGTCCGAAGATCACCAAGTCCTCTCCCGCGAACAGGTCAGGCAGCCGCTCAGGATACACCTCAGTGAGTTCCAGCGGGGCCCTCGCAAGCTGTAGGTCGGCGAGTACGGGATGCTGAATTTTCGCCGCGAGCTGACCGATCGCGTCTTCGACATCTTCCCCTGGGCCCACATATTGTGTCGCACCAC
This sequence comes from Gemmatimonadota bacterium, assembly GCA_039589395.1. GTDB lineage: Bacteria > Gemmatimonadota > Gemmatimonadetes > Gemmatimonadales > GWC2-71-9 > JBDGYW01. The sequence goes on along the minus strand of JBDHHK010000002.1, from coordinate 41,099 downwards.
GACCTGCATCGGACAGCCTGTCGAGCAGGTACGTGTTCACGTCGTAACCTACGCCAAATGCGAACACCCTCGAGTCCCCTCTGTCGTCCTCGGCGAGTGCTGCCAGCCGCTCCGGATTATTCTCGCCCACTGACGGCAAACCGTCAGTCAGAAAGATCACCATCGGTATGCGACCCTCAATCGATTCGAGACGGAAAGCTTCTGCGAGGGCTCCCTCTATGTTCGTACCGCCGTCTGCGGAGAGATTTTCAATCCATGCGCGTGCGTTTCTGATCTGAGCATCTGTAACACGTGTCCAATCGCGACGGTGAGCTCGCACACGGTTGCTGAAAGCAACTAGCCGAAAGCGATCGCGCTCCCCGAGTGAAGAGACTAATTGCCGAAGCGCAGCCTTCGCCTGATCGAGTTTTTCGCCCGACATGGAGCCAGATACGTCAACAACTGCTGTAACATCCCGCGGTAGGGTAGCCCCTCTGGCTTCCCCAGGAGACAGTGTCAACATGAAGTAGCCATCTTCCCCGGCGGTTCTATGGGCCGCAAGCGTGATGCCCACTACGTCACGGGCGAACGGCAGGAATATCGAGAAATCACCGTGCAGCTCTTCCACTGGTCGCACGGTAAGGCGTCCATTGTCACTACGCTCCACACGGACTTCGTGGGTCGGCGAGAAGGGATCGCGGAAGAGACCGCCGCTGTCCGCGACGAGCCGAAAACTCAAAGGCGCTTGGGTTTCACCTCGCATAGGAGATCGAATACCCTCGCTCAAAGGCACGTCCATCTGAGTCACGCCGCCGGCAGCATATTGGAATTGCAGAGCGTCCCCAGCACGTGACAAAACCTGAGTGAAGCGGAGGGTGATTTTCCTGGTCTCACCGGCGTTTATGGGAAACACCCGCGCCCTAATGAGCCCATGCCCAACCAGCTCGATGAGTGCGGGATCGCGCTTCTTCCGCACTATCTCTTCGTAGATCGACCTGGCGCGAGCTGCGTCCATTGTCTCGCCGCGCAATTCCTGATCGCCTTGGAACAGTGAGAAATTGCTGAACACGGCCTCCCCCGGCATTGGATACAAATAGTCACCCTCGCCGAGCCCGACCCCGCGATTCTCGAACCACTCTTCGACCTCGACTAACGCCACACGCCCGGTGACTGTCACAGAGACAGATGAACGCAGTTTGCGGACGGCATTCTGACGATTGCCCGGCAGCGGCTCGATCCAGCCCTGTGCGGCAACCGGAGCCGCAATGAGTAGCGCCGCTGCAAGTGTCTTCAACGATCGCATTTTGTCCTCCCAGTTGGTTGTTCTATTGGACAGGACGAATCAGTCGCTGATGTTTGCACACGGGTTGGTGTGCAGAGTGCAGAGTCCAGAGTGAAAGCGCAGAGTGGGGATTCGCGGCATTGGAGGGATAACCGGCATCAGCGGCAAGGTGTGAGGTGGGCAGCATACGGTTTTTGCTACCTCACTGGGGTGTAATCTCGGGCATCCGTAAGACACTAAACAAGTAACGAAATGCCTTTGTTCTATGAGATGCGAGGTAAGAGATGCAACAATGGGTGAAAGGGTGGGGATCGCTACCGCTGAGATTGGCAGTCGGCTTCGGATTCGTTTACCATGGTTTCCCGAAGCTGTTCAGCGGCGACGGGCACAATATGTTCGTCGGCATGCTGGAAAGCCTGGGGGTTCCTGCTCCGGTGGTTTTGGCCTGGGTGGTTGGCGCACTAGAGTTTTTCGGCGGGATCGCGCTGATCGTTGGCGCGTTGGTGCCAATCGTGTCAATATTGCTAATTACGAACATGCTGGTCGCACTCTTCAAAGTGCATCTACCAGCCGGGTTCAACTTTATGAATATCACGGGAATGACAGACGCCGGTCCGCAATTCGGCATGCCAGGATATGAGATTAACGTGTTGTACATAGCTGGCTTGGCGGCGCTGGCCTTGTTTGGTCGATCGGAGCTGTCGGTTGACAAGTGGATTGCTGGCAAAAAGAAGGGTTGACGTGCCACCCGGCGAGGCCAGGCACGTTTAGATCAAACACGTCCGGGTGGTTGGACCTCGTTCGGGGTTACTGTGTAAGGTACTGAGATGAACGAGTTTTGACGGCGCCCGTTCGGAAGCGCCAGCTATTAGGTGCAGTTCGGTGGTGGAACCGTAGAAACACGCAACAACGCAACCGAATACCACAGAGAGGGTTGTCATTAAGTGACGTCACAGCATGGACTTACAATGAATAGACGGTTGTTGGGAGTGCTCGTAATCCTATTTTGCGCGGCGGTGGTTGCGGAGCCGCGCGCGGCGTTTGCTCAGGAAGGCACCACTGATCTCAACGGTGGTTGGTCATTGCTGTCTGAGCCTCGCGTGGATTTGTGGTATCACGGACTGGCGGTTCTTGGCTTCGGCGAGACAGATGAGCCAACGATGTACGATGTAGGCTATCTGGAACGGGTTCGGGCAGCCAAGCAAGAACTGGGCATCCATCCCACGCCCCTGGACGAGCGTGCCGAGAAGTTGCGTGAGGAATTCGAGAAAGATCGAGCATTCGAACTGTTTCATTTCGTGCCACTGTACTTTCCCATGGCTTCTCGCGAACGAATGCTTCAGGCGTTAATGGCAGTCGCCGAGCAACGCACCCGGGATTCAACGATCGCAGGGCGAGATACGCGTGCCGGAATGCGCCTCCTCGAGGCTCGGCTTCGTGAACGTGGGCAGCGCCGATGGTTGCGAGAATTCGTAGAGCTCCTCGGATCTGAGTGGGATCTCTTCTATTCCGACTATAGGGAGCAGACCGCCGCGGGTGACGCCACCTACCTAGCGGTGATGCGCCGCCGCTGGGATACCGAAGTAGGGCCTGCGATCGCCGAATTCCGCGCTGAAGAACAGCTCGACAGCGGACGGATATACATCGCTCCGGCATTAGGGCTCGAGGGCCGCATGTTTGCGGGAAGTGCGTTTCAAAGAACCGTTCACGCAATCGCAGTCTGGGCTCCTCCGTGGAACGACCCGCGGGCGAGTCTCTTCTCTGCTGTGCGTGAGATGTGCTATTCCGTTGCCGGCAACGCTCTGGGATCTGCGGGCGGCGGTGCGGGTCCGGGCTCGCTGATGCGTGCCGCGGTCCGATGCGGGTCGCGTCTTCTCGAACACAATTCGCCGGAGCTTGCCGCCGAATTCCGCGGCGTGTATTTGCGGGCTGCGGGAATCGAGGACCCTGGGCTCGATGCGGAAGCGGCGTTCGAGGAGGCCTACAGGCTGGAGTCCGAGGTGCTTGACTCGCTGGACGTTCGTCTGCGGATTGCCCCGGGAATGGACAGTGACGAGCCGCCACCGCTCACGAGTTGGTCGGTCGAGAGCAAACCTCAGGTGGATCTCTGGTACCACGTGCTCGCGGTAGCAGCGGCCGATGAACCAGGACCGCTGGGATTGTACAGCGCTGACTATGCGCGGCACATCAGGGAGGCAAAGCAGGAATTAGGCATCTATCCGACGAAACTCGACTCTATCGCATCTGATTTGCGTCGCTCTGTCGAGGAAGTCAGAAACAACACCGACATGGTGCATTTCATCCCGTTGTATTTTCCTCGGGCGACTCCGATGCGTATGCTCGAAGCACTTCGAGCCGTGGCAAGAGGAAGGCCAGACAGAGCCGGGATTGGTGGTGGCGACGTGCGGTTTGGTATGGTTGTGGCGAACCAGACGTTCGTTACCGGTCACGACCGGCGTGTGCTGCGCGAAATCATCGATGTAGCTGAAAATGAATGGGAGGTGTTCTACCGCGACTACTGGGGGCGGATGGACGAGCAGTTGGAGACTCGATACTCCGCTGTGCAGTCTGTATGGGACTCGGCGTTTGCTCCACAGCTCGGGTCGTACCTTTCGAGGCGACGCCTCACTGCCGGCCTCGTGGTGCCCTCTCCTCCACTCGGTCCCGAGGGCCGCATCGTCGACATGGATGAATACGTGGCGACGGATCAGACGGTCTCGGTGCAGGTACCTCTTGATGCCGACAGCCCAAATGGGACGGTGTTTGCATTTCTCAAGGAACTCTGTTTTCTGCTCATTGACGACCGTGACCTCGCCGATTTTGCTGAAGACGACCAAGCATTGGAAGACTTGCAGAGGACCGCTGCGGTTCGGTGCGGTAGCCTCATTCTCCAGTTCTATGCTCCAACCTTGGCAGCCCCATATAGACGCGCCTTCCTGGATGCAGTTGGAGCCACAGAGGGATATACAGTTGCCGCGTTTGAACGGGTTTATGCTCTAGAACCGGAGGTCTTCGACATACTCAGGGAGCAAATCCGGCGCCGTTAGCCAGGGACAGAACCATGCGAAACCAGGTACGATTGTCCGAGCTCGAGGACTGAGCGAGATACCGGGGTTATGTCGCGTCCCGCGGTCGTACCAGAATTCCGTGTCCCGAAGGCACGCGCCGAGAGGGGGCGCTGGGCATTTGTGTCCGTTCTTTTACACTCCTTATTGGTACTGCTTATAGTTGGAGCCGAGACGGGCTTCTTCGAAAATGTGTTTGGAACGGGCGGCGGGCCAGGTCCAGCTGGAGGTGGAGGTGGGGGAGGCGCCGAGCGGATCACGTACGTAGAACTCCCAACGTACGAGCCGACCGCTCTCGCCGCTCCGCGCCCGTCCGCGACGGAACAGCTGAGGTTCAACCCGGAGCAGCCTAGCGTCAGGCAAATCCCGTTACCGGAGTTGAGACTCAACCTGCAGCGTCCAACACAAACGATTGCGCGGGTGTCCGCTGTTGGAAGCGACCGTGGTACGGGTGGTGGGCCTGGCAGAGGGCCGGGCTCCGGCGGTGGGCGAGGAACGGGGCTCGGTACCGGAATCGGCAGCCATGTGGGCCCCGGGACTGGCGGCAATCAGCCGTACGTCTATGCGCCTGAACCGCGGTCCATCACTTTCCCGATCGTTACGGTTCCTCGACAGTTGCGCGGGCAGGAGCTCACTATCCACTTCTGGGTGGACGCCCGCGGGCGCGTTACTAAGGTCGAAGTGGAACCTCCGATTAGAGACCGCGCATACCGGGATGCCTTACGGGAGACACTGCTAGGTTGGTCATTCTATCCAGCAAGGACCGCGTCGGGCGCAGCGGTTGCCGGGGAAATGGAGATCACGCACATACCGTAGACGTACGGAGCCGCGGCGTTATGCTTTCAAAGCCCACAACTACCGCGTCGCTTTCTGCCGCTCACATTCTTTCCGTCTGGCTTCCGCTCAAATCCGCTAAGGCACTCTCAGCCTGCGCTCTCAGCGATACTCCGGGGCCGTTGGCATCTTCCAATAGCTCAGCCAGTTCCTGGTAGGTTCTGCGGGTCAGTCCGAGGTTGTCGGTTATCCGCGCGGCCTCTGCCTTGAGTCGGAGCATATCGGGCCAAGCCACTTGATCCACGATTGCCGCCATACGATCGAACTCGTCGGCGATTCGAAGAGTGACTTCAGGCTGTCCTGATTCTAGGGCCGCAGCAGCGCGATCCATCCTGATGTGCCACAGAGAGGCGGTGAGCCCAAACATCAGCTGATCGACGCTAAACCGACTAGTGGCCAATTCCCATGTGGATAGAGCCCGCGTTGTATCGCCTTCGGCGATGTATCGGCGCGCTTCGAGGTCCGCCGCCAGACTGCGGGCCAAAGGAGTGCTGTTTGTTGCATCCGCGGCCATTGCGCCGATAGCATCTACGAACGGCCTCGCCGAATCGTAGTTTTCGTTGAGATGCCAGCGAGCCACCAACCACAATGCTTCTGCTCGGTCTTCATCGGCGGACTCCAACCTTGTAACGGCCATCGAAGTGGCCTCCGTACCTGCAAGGTCAGGAATAGGCGTTACTGCGCTCAACACCAACCACCGGTCCAGCTCGTCGCCGGGAACTCTCATCTGCGCGGCTTCCCTGAGTAGCGAGTCAGCCGAAGCGATGAGGCCTCGAGCGACCAGATAAGACATCTTCATCCGAAACGCCATGCGCCGCTCGTCCCTCGATACGGCGTTGTTCCAGAACGCGTTCAGAGCCTCCCGCGCGATAGGCCGAACTCCAGGCGGAGGTCGGAGTTCTCCGGTTCCGAGGCTCATCACCTCGAGCACCCCCGTTGAACGTTCGTCGAGCGATCCCAGCACCCGTGCTGCTGATCCCGTACCGCGAAAGAGCAGTGAGTCGTACGTCTGCGCGATCTCGGCTTGCAGCGACGTGCTGTCCACTGCAAGGAAGCGCCCGAGATAGTCACGAGCAGCGTTGTCGTTGTTTTCGAGCACGGAGATCAACGCCAGGTGCCACAAAGCCGATGCAAAGCTGGAATCCCGATCAACTGCTTGCATGAATGCGCGGCGGGCCTCACCTAGAGACGTACCGAGGATTGCTCGAAGATTGAATTGCACGTATCCGAGCAGAAACCATGCTTCCAATGCGCGAGGATAGCGCTCCACGATATCCAACAGGGCTTGTTCGGCACCTAGCACATCTCCTTCGCGAAGCAGTAGCTCGTATCCTGCGAGGAGTTGCTGTGAGACTGGATCGAGGCCAACTCCGTATTCGTTTGCCGCCTCGAACGCGCTCCATAGCTGGGTCGAGTACTGTGTGGGCCTGAGGCCCAGCATCAGGCTGAGCATCCTCTTGAAGTATGCCGGCGCGAACGTCGAGTCGAGTTGAATCACCTGGTCGAGTCGGTCGACCGCCGCCTGGTAGGAGCCACGGCGAAAGTCTCGGTCGCCTCGAACGTATGCGTTGATCGCGTCCAGTCCGCGTGGCAACGAGCTGGACCACCCAGTTACCTCACGAGCCATGCGTTCTGCAAACGCTTTGATCACAATGCCAGAGACCAAAGCGTCCAGGCTGTCCGCCGGGCCGGTGGAATCAGCGTCTGCGACCAGCCGTCCATCAGCGACATCGTGCACCAGAACACTGATGGTGATGTTGGTCCCACTGGAGGCTACACGACCCTGGATGGCGAGAGTGGCACCGAACTGCTCCGCAATACTGAGCAGTGTATCGAGGGGTGGTATTGCGTCTCCGTACCGGTTCATGACTTCATTACGCACTCCGGCACCGAGAACTCGGTGATCGGGCAGATACTGGAGCTGCCAATCGAATGCTTGTGGTAGCACAGCAGCGAGTTCGTTGGTGTCGCCGCGGACTTCAATCTGGAACGGAAGAACCGCCACGGCGGGAAGAGTTGGCACAACCGCACCACTTTCCGGCCGAAACGCGAGCCATCCAGCCACAAACGCGACCATCATCAGCACAACCAATCCGATGGCTTTTAGTATCGGGGGACGCCTTGTCTCGACTTCTAACGCTTCGATCCATGCTTCCGCCGTTTCAGGGCGTTCCTCCCTTACGTTCGAGAGAGGCTGGCTCAACGCTTTCGCGCGTTCTTGACTGAGCTGCGGGACTGCCTTTCTGATCGACTCCTGAATATCCACCAAACTGCGTGCGAGTTCGTCAGACAGCCGGTCGATCGCGGTGCCACAAAGTGCTTGATACACCACAACGGCTAGCGAGTAGAGATCCGACCGACCGTCAACCGGTCCGCCCCACCGTTGTTCAGGAGTCATGTACGCTGGCGTACCGATTACTGCTCCCGTTCGGGTGATCTCTGTGTCTCCGGGATCGGTGACGTGTGCCACGCCGAAGTCTGTGAGCAGCCAGCGACCCGTTGCCTCCTCCAGTAGAATGTTGGCGGGTTTGATGTCGCGATGGACGACGTTCCTGCTGTGGGCGAATCCCAAAGCTCCACCGACCTGGCAGATGAGCTTGTGGACAGTGGCGTAGTCGAGCCGGCCCTTTCTAGCGATGAGTTCTGCGAGGGTGACGCCCTCGACCAAGGGCATGACGAGGTATGCAAAGCCTTCGGACGCATCAAACTCGAAAACGGGCACTATATGGGGATGCGACAAGTTGGCTGCGAGTGCCGCCTCTCGTTTGAAGCGTGCCAACCTCACAGCGCTAGCGGCAACTTCCTGAGGGAGGATCTTTACGGCAACGCGCGATCCCAGAGAACGGTTCCTGGCGGTGTACACCGCACCCATTCCGCCCTCGGCGAGGAAACCCTCTATGTCGTAACGATCGCCAATCGCGGTCCTGAGTTCCTCAATGCTCGAGGTATCCATTGGCTCACCCTATATGAGTCTACACCCTCCGTGCCCGGTCTCGTCTTCTTCGAGTGTGGGCCAGTCATAGCAGAGAGAAGGCTTGGCCCGTTGTCCGTTGGGCAGCGTCCTGTCATGTAGGACACATGTAATGTCATCGTCGTTGAGATAGCCGCAGGCGCTAATTACTTCGCACTCCATTGTGTCGTCATCATCTCGTTTGACCTTGCACAGATAGGGCGCCGCCCGGGCCCTGAGTAATGCTTCCTTGTGTTCCTGAGTCTTCGGCAGTGCCAACTCGAGGTTGAAGTCCCTGCAGCAGGCTGCGCCGCGTCTGTTGTCCCCGGTGTAACAGGGAGCCGTCAGGCACGGGTTATCTGACTGAATCAGCTGGTGATTGCGCCTCGCCGATCGCTTGACCCTCAGATCCATGGTGCGGTGCTTGCCCTTGTAATACACGGCGAACCTGCCGTCCGTCAACTGAACCCCGGATCGTTCTTCGTAGTTCGACTGAGTGCAGCGAGGCACGGAGCCTCGAAACCCGTGAATCGCGCATCTGACCTCTGGACGAGTTCCGTTACGGCTCGGCACAGGCATTCCGTCCGGCTTGACGGCGGGATCTCCGTCTGGAGTCCGGAGGTGCTTGCAGGGCACATGAATCGTTGCGTCGACGCGAATTTCGTCGTCCTTCAGGTATGCTCTGCCGTACGAGATGCGTTCTGTATGGCCTGTGATCCACGTAACCGACGCGTCCTGAAGTGTCTGGCTTTCCTCAGTGACGTCTGAGATTCGGATCGTTATTGCTACCTCTCGACAGTGTTTGCCAAGAGACTTGCATTCGGGAGGGTTGGGCATTGTCAAGTGCTATGGCTTCAGGTTTCTCGTATTATTGACAGTGTGACGTTCGGTTTGCGCTTTCAAGTTCACAGATTCGGGTCAGAACGCAATATACCTTGGGACGACCCTTCCATAGCGGCATTCGCTCCGTACATTCTTCAGACCGATGTGCCGAACGCAATTCTGCGGAGGGAGTTTTTGATGCTGAGAGCGGGTTTGATGATACTTTTGTTCTGCATGGCTTGCGGTGACGACGAGCCGATAGTCCAACGCGCACAGCCATCGGCAGCCGTGTTGGCTGCAAGCACTTCGTTTGGCGAGAAGACCGGCGTCGTCCACGAGGTACAGATGGTGGGTACCGTGAATGTAGGGTTTCGGTACGAACCGTCAGAACTCACCATCAAGGTCGGTGACACCGTCAGGTGGGTGAACGGCAGCGGGTTCCCGCACAATGTGGCGTTCTATGCCGACAGTATTCCCGACGGCGCGAGTGTCATAATTGACGCTGTAATGCCAGCTGAAGGCAAGCTGGGACCTATGAACGGTCGCATCGTCATCGAGTCAGGAGACGCATTTGAGATGGACTTCGTGAGTGCTCCAACTGGCACGTACACCTACTTCTCTGTACCGCAAGAGGCGATGGGGATGTTGGGTACACTCACCATTGAGCCCCAGTAGCGGCTGGATTGACCGTCCAAACAGCTGGACAATAGGATCCCGTGATTGAACTCGATGTATTGGGTCCGCCCCACGTACATGTGGACGGCTCAGATCCGCCACAAGAGTTGCTCTGGCGGAAACACCTCGCTCTCCTCGTATACCTAGCGCGGTCCTCGAGGGCACGCACACGGGATCACCTCGTAGGCCTGTTGTGGCCGGACAAAGAGGAATACAAGGCAAGGCACTCTTTGAACGAAGCTCTCCGCGTGATTCGCCGCGTAGTGGGCGAAGCGCTCCGCACTGATGGTGACAACGTTCAGATAACCCCAGGCGCAATTCTAGTGGACATCGATGACCCTACGAGCGTATCGAATCCGGGGGTTTTCCTGGACGGATTCACCGTACCAGACGCACCGGCTTTCGAGGACTGGATGGCCGCGGAACGCGAAAACCTCCGTGCACGGATTCTCGACCAACTGATGGGCAATTCGGACCGTTGCCTCGCAGACGGGCACCTCACGACGGGGCGACAGTTTGCCGAAAACGCCCTCGGGATCGAGTCGCTACACGAGCCTGCTGCCCGGGCACTGATGACGGCTTATGCGCTAGAGGGCAAACGTGCGCTAGCTCTAAAGGCATATCAGCGGTTTCGGGATCAGCTCGAGCGCGAACTCGATATGGCGCCCAGTACGGCAACGGAGGAACTTGCCGAACGAATTCGGACCGAACCATTGGTTCCTGGCGCGAGGGCGTCGGAAGCGGCCGCTGACGACGTTTTGCCGGTGATAGGAACTGGACGTTTGGCTCTCGCCACATGCGTAGATGTCTGGCGGCACACTCTAGCGGGTAATCCCGCGATGATCGTATTGAGGGGTGATCCAGGCACCGGCAAAACACGCGTCGCCGATGAACTGGCGGCTCGCGCTCGCTTGGACGGAGCGGTAGTTGCTTTTGCCAGGGCTCTCGACGGCGAGAGCGCGAGTGGTATATGGTCCGCAATGCTCAAAGGGGGCCTGGATGTGCCGGAACTAGCTGGCGCTGCGCCGCAGGTTCTGGCCGCGCTAGCAGAAGTCGAGCCCGATCTTCACGTGAAGTTCCCGGCCGTGAAGCAGACTCGGCCGAGTTCTGTAGCCGGCGAACCGTTCAGCCAGGCTGTTGCGGCCATTGCGGAAGTCAGGCCGGTGCTGTTGGTACTGGATGACGCGTTAAAGGCGGAACAACCAGCGCTCGAGGCTCTTGGGTCAATTGTGCAGCGTGCCGGAGGGGCTCCTATTTGTGTCTTGCTCACCGTACTGTCCGTTCCATCAGTGTCCGCTGACTCGTTGTGCCAAAGGCTGGGACGAGACATACCCGGTGAGTTGGTGGTAACGGGCAGCTTCGTGGAATCCCACGTGGCAGAGCTCGTGTCTTGGGCGTTTCCGGATTACGACGAACAGGCAAGTGAGCGACTGACGCGCAGAGTGGTGGCTGATACTGCTGGCAACCCCTTCTTAGCGGTCGAGTTGGTCCGCGCGGTCAAAGCTGGACTCGAGATAACCGATGACAAGCATGGCAAACCGTGGCCCGAAAAGGCCCGGACTCTCGATCAGACCATGCCCGGCGACTTGCCCCAGACGGTGGCGGCCTCGCTACGGTTGCGGTTTCGCGGACTCGCCGAACACGGGCAAGAGATGCTGGCTGCTGTGGCGGTTCTAGGTGGAAACGAACCGACGGAAAATCTGGCTCGAGCGGGAGAAATGTCGACACAGGAGGCGGAAGGGGCGTTGGATATGCTCGAGTGGCAACGTTGGCTCGTTGCAGATGCTCGCGGATACTCTTTTGTCACCGGCTTGGCGAAGGAAGTTGTGTTGACAGATATGGTCACCAAGGGCAAGAAACGGCGGATTCTCGAACGCGCGGGGCGATCCTAGATTCTGGCCACCTCTTGCCTGCGAGCCACCGAAAGCCCGACCCACCCGGCAGCGGCTCCGATGGCGAACCCGGTGGTGGCATCAATCCCATAGTGCATCTGGCAGTACACTGTACCGACAACGAGCAGGATCGTTGGGGCCAAAATGATGAGCGCCAGCGCACGCCATTCCCGCCAGAGTAAGACGTTTGCTGCGACGGCCGCTGCGACGTGCGACGAAGGGAACGCAGTACCGAAAGATGAGCCGGTACCAAGTATCCCGTAGACCAACCGGGCGCTCCAGACGTCTCTCACCGGACCGGTCGGCTGCTCGAAACTGTAGTTTGGCCCGGCAACGGGGTAGAGAGCGAAGACGACATAACACACAACGAAAGCCAGTATCGTTGCGAACAGCACGTTGCGTGCGCGACCGGCTTCGCGTCGTAGCAGGAGGAGAGCCGGCCCCGCAAGCACGATCGGGTAGTACAGTAAGTAAGCGAGATGCAGGACCCCGGACCAGAACACCGAAGGAGAGTTGCGGATCCAGTCGAAAGAAATCTGCCCACCGAAAACCGCTGCATCCCAGCCCTGAATCACCGTGTCCCTGTCAAACGTACTGCTCAACTCGCGTTGCATTGTGAAGATGCCGAGTTCTGTGTAAAGGGTTGGCAGTAGTAACAGAGGGTAGAGTTCGCGCAGTACCCGGCCGGTGCTGTAATTGTCCTGTTCTCCGGCTTTCGTGAATAGGTATATCAGCAACCCGACGAGCACGTGCATCCCCAGCAACAGAAAGCTCTCGGGGGAGGAGGACTGCCACCTGAGCAGAATGAGGATCGTTGTGAATATCAGGTAAGCGGCGACCAGTCTGTCGACCGGCCTCATAACCAACCGTTCTCGCTATACCACCTTGCGGTGTCTCGCACACCTTCCTCAGCAGTTTTTTCAGCACGCCATCCGGTGGCATCTAATAGCTTGTTCGGCGAACAGACCCATGCCTCAGCGAGGTATTCATTTCCCTTGTCGGGTGACAAAAACGTCGATCTTCCAACTAGTCCGGCTGCGGTGTGGGTCACTGCGAGTATACCCTTGGTTGCCCAAGCGGGGAGACCGAATACCAACGCGTTCTTGGGCGTGCCCGGCGACAGCGCAGAACTTATGTGTCTGCAGAGGGTACTTGCGGTAACAACTTCCGGATGACTCACGAAATACGTATGTGACTCAGTTGTGGACGTCACCACAGATAGGAGAGACTTTACGAGGTCAGCGATATGTACCATTGAGAGTTCTTGTTCAGCACTGCCGAGCACTGGCATAACACCCAACTTCACGAGCTTGAAAACTGTGAGAAACGCTCGATCTCCCGGCCCATAAACGGCGCAAGGGCGCACAATTGTCCATGGAAGCCCGCTCTCGCGCACTCTCTCCTCGCCCGCGAGCTTACTAGCACCGTAGTTGCTGACCGGAATAGGAACGTCGCTCTCAGTTCTGGGTCGCCCTTTCGTGGATGGTCCTGCAGCAGCTTGGGAACTTATGTAAACAAAACGGGAGAGCCCGGTAGCCGTATCGGCTACGGCCTCAACGAGACGTTGGGTGGCATCGGCGTTTACGGAGAAGAATCCGTCGCGGTTGCGGGCCGTTGTGAGTCCGGCGGAATGAAATACGACATCAGCGTCCTGACATGCGGATCGCAGTGTTTCCCGGTCGTTGAGGTTGCCACGCACCAACTCGAGTGGTGTTTCCCCCAGTAGCCGCCGCGCCCTCTCCACATCACGCACGAGACAGACCACCTCGTCACCACGCTCGAGCAGGCCTCTGGCTAGGTGTGATCCGACAAACCCGGTGGCGCCGGTGACGAGTACTCTCACAGTGGTCGGTCGTAAATCCGCAGTGTCTTGTAGTGCTCGAAGCCCAGCCGCTGAATGGCGTTGTTCATCGGGACGTTGTTCTCGAGGATCCATCCAGCTTCGGCCCAGCGGTGTCCCAAGCGGTATCCTGTCTCCCAAATCCAGTGATACATGACAACGTCGGCACCTATGCCGCGATATTCCTGCAGCAGGCCCAAGAGCAGGATCCTGATGCGCTTGATCTTCCTCGCGGCGAGCAAGACTTTGACGATGCCGGGAAACAAACGGCCGGACGGGTTTCTTTTCAGAGCAACGTTATAATCTGGCAGAACCGCCGCAAAACCTATTGGCTTGCCTTCCTGTTCCACGAACATCACCAGTTCTGGCTCGACCACCGGCTTCAGCTGAGCCGCCAGGTGATCGATCTCGTCATCCGACATGGGAACGAAGCCCCAGTTCTTCTCCCAAGCGCTGTTGTAGATCGCCTTGATGCGCTCAATCTCTTCGTCGAAATGTTTCATGTCGAGCGTTCGCAACGTGATGTTCTTGTGCTCGAGCACCTTTTTCACACGGTCAACGAGCTTCTCGGGCAGTCGGGGATTGACGGTCTGGTATTGGTACAGATCCATCGCCTTGCTGAATCCTGCGTGTTCGATCAGGCCTACGTAGTAGCTGGGGTTGTGTGGGTTCATGATGGTGGGTGGCGTGTTGAACCCATCCACCAATAAACCGCATTCATCATTTGTCGAGAATGACGTGGGGCCCCGCATAGTCGTCAGACCCTTGCTTGCCAACCATTCGCCGGCCCTATCCAACAAGGCCAAAGCGACCGCATCGTCGTGAACACATTCGAAGAATCCAAAGAACCCGACAGTGTCTTCGTGTGCTTCATTGTGCGCGACATTCTTGATCGCGGCAATTCGACCCAGAATCTCCCACTTTTCACCGTCGCGTCGTGAGCTGGGAAGTGCGGATGGGCGAAATGGCGGTCTGGACGGTCGGTAATGAGTTTCAGCCTGGCCATCCATCCTGCGGGTCGCAAGGAAATACTCTGCTTCGTTGCGCTTGAAGAATGGGTTTTTTTTCTTCGACAGCAGCTTTCGCACCTCCATACGCAACGGAGGGACCCACATTGGATCCCCCCGATGAAGTGCGTAGGGAAAAGCTATGAACCGTTTGAGGTCGGTGGCCGATTCTACCGGCCGCACGACCACGTCTGAACTCAAATCACCCCCATCTTCTTGCCCAATGTACCAAATGTTTCGAGTGCGAAATCAATTTGCTCCGCCGTATGAGTAGCCATGAGGCTCGCTCTCAAGCGGCATTGGTCTGGCGGAACCGCAGGAGGCACGACAGGGTTTGTGAACACTCCGGCGTCAAAGAGTGCCCGCCAAAAAGCAAAGGTGTTGTGCAACGTCCCAATCAGCACCGGCACAATCGGCGTCTCGGTCGGACCAATGTCGAAGCCCAGGCTCCGGCAGCCCTCCTGGAAGCGTCGGGCGTTCCTCCAAAGCATCTCGCGCCGCTCTGGTTCCGCAATCATGACGTCCAAGGCCGCGAGGACTCCTGCCGTGTTCGACGGTGGCAGTGATGCGGTGAAAATGAGTGGCCTACTGTGGTGCTTCAGATAGTGGATAACACTTTCCGATGCACCAACAAACCCACCGATTGAAGCGAGCGATTTGGAGAATGTTCCCACGACGATGTCTGCTTCTTGTACCAGCCCAAAGTGTGCTGCGGTCCCGTCACCGTGGGGGCCAAGAACGCCCACCGAATGCGCGTCGTCCACTGCGAGTACCGCGCCATATCGCTGTGCGAGGTCGACCAATCCTGGTACGTCGGCAATATCTCCTTCCATGCTGTAGACGCCATCAACGATGATCATCGTGGCATGGTCCGAGAACTTCTGCAACTTGTGCTCGAGGTGTCTTAGATCTCCGTGATTGAATCTCGACGTCTCTCCGTAAGAGAGCTTTGCGCCGTCGATTATTGACGCATGGTCGAGTTTGTCAACGAGCACTACATCACCTCTGCCGATAAGCCCTTGTACCAATCCGAGGTTGGCTTGGTATCCGGTGGAAAACACCAGTACGGACTCTTTTCCGAAGTGTTCAGCAAGGCGACTCTCGAGTTCTTCATGGAGTGCTAGCGTACCATTCAAGAAGCGGCTTCCGGTACATCCTGAGCCGAACGTCTCGAGCGCACGCCGAGCTGCTTCGAGAACCATCGGGTGATGTGTGAGGCTCAAGTAGTTGTTAGAGCCCATCATGACTCGTTCGCGGCCCTCGATCACAACGACCGTATCTTCGGCCTTTGAGATGGGCTTGAAGTAGGGATACAACCCCAGCTTCTGCACCTCTCGAGCTTCAGTATATCCCGCGCATTTCGCCAGCAACTGAGCCTGTTGCATGGTCTGAACGTCCGCTTCTCGTTGGCCAACTGATGACATGGTGTAGTCCTTGATTTCCTACAATGATATTACCCCAATCGATAGTACAGGTCCATCGAGGAACACACAAGCCCTGTACCGGTTACCTAGCAGTCTACGAAACCCCTCTAAGTGAGCCAACGGCAATGTGTTAGGCAATAGTGGAGAAACGGAGTATGGACGCTGGCTCAACTCCTGGAACTTGGTCGCGATTATATTCGACTGTATATGAACCGTCTACTGAGTAGTCCAGGCGCCGTTGCCACATTTCTGGTGGCATTTTTGCTGGCGCCTTTATCCTTACTTGCGCAAACTGACGTAGAGGAACTCGGGCGTAGATTTGGTGCCACGCCACCGCCGAGCTTCTATGAGCTGGTGCGATCCGATCCCAATGCGTTCCGGTTCTCGCCGGACAACGGTTGGATCAGACGAGGGTTGCGGGTAGCGTCGGAGAGGAATCGTCGACGCAGCAGGCCAGTTGAGGGCAGGTTTCTGACGCAAGCGGCTCACGGTGAAAATGGAGTCATGACCGGAGATGTGTTTATGCCGGTCTTTCTCATTTTGTTCTCGAACACCGATTCAGCGGCGATTGCCTCCGCCGTTCCTCACGACGTCTTACGTGATCGACTGTACGGTACGGATCCGGCGCCTCCGTACAGCGTCTTCACCTATTACAGAGAGGTATCGAACGACTCGGTCAATGTATATGGCACCGTATACGACTGGGCGTACGTACCGGATGCCGACTCCATCTATGAGGGCTCGAACAACGGGCTGAGCGGAGTGGGTACCTTGATGCGTGACATTGCTGCAGTATGGGACGATAGCGTGGACTTTGGCCAGTTTGACAACGATGGGCCGGATGGAAACCCCAACAGCGGCGATGATGACGGATTCGTCGACGCCGTTGTGTTGATCCACCCAAAGGTTGACGGCTCATGCAAGGCAGTGAATGGCGAGGCCGCCAACAGCATCTGGGCGCACAGATTTTTCGCCGGCCCGTACCCTACCAATGATCTCTCGGTGGCAACGGGCGACTTCGTGAAGCTTCGCGACTACATCGTTCAGGGAGGGCAGGGTGGCGACGCCGGCTGCACGAGCGGTGAGCCGCAGGCAATGGGTGTGGTCGCTCACGAGACCGGACACCTGTTCGGGCTGGCGGACCTTTATGACACCATTGGTGATGGTTCCGGGATAGGCCGTTGGGGGCTCATGGGCTCCGGCAGCCAACAGACGGCTTATCGGCCGACGCACCTCAACGCGTTCTCAAAGGGACAGCTGGGATGGGTGACAGAGGTGTTGATCGAGCGCGATGCCACACTCACGATGAACCCGGTTGTCACTTCGGACACAACGTACGTACTGCCGATTCCAAACACGAATGAGTATTTCCTGCTGGAGAATCGTCAGCGCATCGGTTCCGATTCGATGTTGAACGAGGTAGGGCTGCTCATCTGGCACGTTGACTCGACTCTGGCTCGATTGCGCGGAAACAATGTGAATGGCTACGCCCCTTATGCTGTTGCGCTCGAGCAGGCGGATGGTCGCGATGATCTGTTGTCGGGGTCGAACCGCGGGGATGACGGCGATCCGTTTCCAGGTCGCCTGAACAACCGGTTTTTCGGGAGGAACACCGAACCGTCGAGCTATTCCAACAGCGGGTTGATGTCCTTCGTCGAATTGGACTCCATCACTCAAGTTGCCGACTTTGGACCGATTCGGCTCAAGGTCGGATTCGAGTCGGCCGCGTTGATTGCTGCCACCGACACGAATGCAGTATTCCGCCTGGACGGCGTCGAGTACAACCGCTTCGACGGGTTCCTGACAGCAGGTGGTGACTACGCGCTCGAAATCGATTCGATGCAGGTGGCCGACGCGGGTCGTCGTCGATTTGAGTGGGTGTCGTGGTCCAACGGTCAGCCGAGATCGCATGTGTTCACCGCATCATCGACAGGCGACACGATCGTTGCTGTCGTCGCCGCTGATTACGAGTTGAAGGCGTCGTACTCGGGTTCGGGCGCCGGCTCGGTGCAGCCGGATGCTCCAATGGATCTATTGAACGGAGTTTTCCTTGGGGCTGATTCGGTGGTGACCTTGACGGCGAAAGTTGATTCTGTGGGGCACGTGTTCGAGGGCTGGCATGGACCCGACACCACCGCGACAGGCGACACCCTGGTGTTGCAGATGACCCATCCGTTCAATCTCGACGCGAGATTTGCAGCTCCACTCGTTGTTGCGGATGATTCGTTTCCATCGGCGACGATGGGTACCAATTTCTCTTTTCTGCTGACCGCGAACGGAGGGGTCGGAGCCAACGTTTGGAGAGTGACCTCGGGAACATTCCCTTTAGGCTTGGCTTTGAGTGCCGGTGGTCTCGTTTCGGGCTTACCCGAACAGACAGGGGACTTCACATTGGAGATCGGCGTTTCGTCAGGCTCGCAGGCCGTCGTTGACACACTTGAACTCTCGGTGCTTGCCCCCCGCTTGATAGCCACGGAAGTCCTGGAACATCTGGTGGGCGCAGGAACACCGTTGAGCGAACAGGACTTGGTTTACCTCGACTTACTCGGCAACAGGAATTCTGGATTGGATGTAGGTGATTTCCTCGGTTGGGTGGAAGCTACAGCCGGAGTGGTGACTGAAGAGGCGATGACAGCTTTGCTCCGGGCAGCCCAATCTCCCGCAATAGTGAGTTCGGTTGAAAAACCGGGTGTGGGTGAAGGGGGGCGGCGCCCATGAGGTTCAGGGGTCTTTTCGTTTTGGTTCTGTTGGCGCTGGTGACGCCAGCCTGTGATGGCCCGACAGCCGGCGAGCTCTCTATCGAACTGGCCACTCCCAGTAGCGGGGATGGCGCCATCCTGTTCAGGGTGCGGACGCCGTCACCACGGGAGTTTGGGGAGGTCAGCGCAACATGTCCGGGATGCCAGGCGTTCTCGTACCGCGTAAGCGATTCCGACCTGTACTGCGTAGTGACCGGATCGCTCACGTCTGGACCGTTGGCGCGGATTTTGGTTTCTGACCCAGGCGCAAGAGCTGCCTACCTAGTTGAGATCCTCGAGGTTTCGGGCCTCGATCGTCGTATCCGCCCGCCCGCTGGTTACGAGTTGCGTCTGTCTCAATAGGGGTGTGGATCGGGTTGCTGACCGCTTATCATCGCCGCACCAGGATCCATCGGCGCGCGCCGGCGCTGATTGTATCTGGACCGAGCACGAATATATCTAGTGCTATCGTGTCGACAGCTAATCTGCCGTTCATCTGCATTCCGAGCATGTCGCTGTCCACTCTCAGAAGGGAAAACGACACGATTCCGCCTGCCCTAACTGAATCGCCGTAAGCCTCATACGCCCGTGGATCTTGGCCGACATTTCCCGAGAAGTAATTGCTCAGCCTACCGAAGTATCGAGCGCCCGATACCGAGTCCACCGTTAGCGTGATGTGCAGACCTGGCATCCTCTGTGGTGGAACGCCCTGCAAGACCCAATCACCCAAAAGCGCGGCCGCAGGTCCGCTATCGGAAACGACTTCAGACGTACTATCAGCTGCCAAAACAACGCCTTCTCGTGGTGTTGCAGTGTCAGGTGCACCGCGACCGCAAGCGGCGAACACTGTTGAGACGATCAGGCCGATTTCGAATAGCCGTCCATTCATCCGTGCCATCACCTCCAGGAGTTCGACAACCCAAAGCACGCTGCTGTCTGCATTATGCTTCCCAATGTGAGGTGGTGTAAGGTCGGAACGGGTCTTTGCCAATCATACTAGGTAGTTGCGTTTCGATTATTGTCTAGGATACCTTTATGGCAACACTAACCAGCCAAAGCGGTACTTATATGACTACTTTGCCCGCTCGCAATCAACTGCTTCGCATCATTACAGTCGGGGCGTTCGCCGTTGTTCTAACTGCCTCCGAGTGTCCTCTGGACGACAACACGCCCGGCAATGGGAACGGGAATGGAGGAGACACACCTACTCCCACCACGATCGTGGCTGCCGGTGGTGGTGGACAGACGGCGACGGTCGGCACGGCGTTGGCGAACGAACTCGTTGTTCAGGTGGATGACCAATCTGGTAACCCAATGGCGGGAGTAGAGGTGACGTATGCGGTGTCATCCAGCAGTGGGAGCGTCATGGCAGGAGCGGCAGCGGCGCTCTCGGAGTCATTCGATGGTGGGAGCGTCACGCCGAGTAGTACCTCAACGGGCAGCGACGGTCGTGCGACTACAGTGTGGACACTCGGGACGACCGCGGGTGATCAGGAGGTAACCGCGTCCGTAACGGGCATCGGCACCTCGGCGGTCTTCACCGCAACCGCAACAGCTGATGTGGCTGTCTCCGTGACACTCGTTTCCGGCGACGCACAGAGTGGTTTCCCAAACACGCCGTTATCCAATCCGATCGTTGTGAAGGTGGCCGACCAGTACGACAACGGTGTCGACGGAGAGGCGGTCGACTTCTCGGTCCTGTCAGGGGGCGGTTCGATTACGGCTTCCGACACGACTGGTACGGACGGCAATGCTCAAGCCACCTGGACGCTGGGCCCCGCAGTTGGTGCAAACACTGCGCAGGCTAGTGCCACCGGACTGACTGGCAGTCCCATTGCACTATCGGCAACCGCGTCGACGCTCACTGTGACCGGCGTATCGCCCGATCCACTGGTAGAGGGTGCCTCCGCTACGATCACGGGAACTGGCTTTAACCTCACCCCCGGAAACAACAGTGTAATGGTGGATGGCAGGGCGGCGACGGTGACCAGCGTTGCGAATGAATTCTCGATGAATATCACCGTACCAACGTTCGATTGCCGGCCGGAACGGTTGGTGGATGTGATGGTGTCGGTAGGAGCATTCAATGATACCTACGCCGACCACAAGCTCGAACCGATGTCGGCGCAACTGGCACTCTCGGTCGGTGAGCAGACGATTATCGACGATCCCGCCGATTTCTGTCTTCAATTTGCGGCATCCGCGGTGCCTAATGAGGAATACCTGATCGGCGTTGGTGCGTCTGCAGAGGTTCCGTCGCAGGTTGTGCCATTCATGATGACGAGTGTAGCGGGTGTTTCATCTGCACCGCCGGCGATGGTACCGCGCCCGAGCAGGTCAGCGGCCACGCGGCCACCAGCTTTTGACGCTGAGCTTTCCGCACTCAGAGAACGGCAAGCTACGCGCGAGGCGGAAATCCGTGCTTACGAGCGGCGCGCCTTAGATCCCGCAAACAATCCCGGAATTAGGTACTTGAGCGGCAGGCCGATGAGCGACAATCCGCTCGCCGCTGCGGCAATGGCACCGACGGACACACTCGGACACCAGCGCCAGTTCCGCGTACCGGGATCCAGTTGCAGTGAATTCACCGAGATCACAGCCACGGTTCAAAAGGTAGGGTCGAAAGGAATCTGGTACACGGACGATGCCAATCCTACAGGGGATCCGCTCACCCAAGGTGACATCGACAGTGCGAGCACCTTGTTCGATGATTTCATATATCCGTTCGCGACGGCATTCTTTGATGTGCCATCCGACATCGACAATAACTCGAAGATCATCATCGTGCTCACCAAGGAAGTGAACGCCATGGATGCCGCGGGCTTTGTTTACAGCGGAGACCTGGTTGATCGTTCGAGCTGTGCCTACAGCGACGAAGGCGAGATCTTCTACGGGTATGTACCGGATGGTACCTACACGCGTCAGAGTGTTGTCAACTTCCTGCCGGTGCTGATCGCCCACGAATTCACACACAATATCCAGATCAGCCGCAGGACTGTGTTGCTATCCGGTGGCACGTTCCCGGCATCCTGGATCGCTGAGGGGCAGGCGACATTCGCGGAGGAGGTTGTTGGACACGCCTATACTGGAAATAGCGCAGGCAACAACTACGACGGGTCAGTCGCCAGAGCTGGTCCGCCCTATTGGTACTGGCAGGGGTTGACGAAGCTGGGGTACTACTTTGGTGGGAACGGCGGCACGAAGGTAGCAAATGCGCCTGAGGACTGCACGCTGTTCGGTAACTTCTCAGGAAACATCGGAGTCTGTGATCAATCGAGCTTTTACGGAGCGAGTTGGTCGATGCTACGCTATCTGACCGATCGTTTCTATTCCGCGGATCCTTCGGCTTTCCACAAGGACATCATCAGCGCCAACCCAGGAATGCTCGGAGTCGCGAATGTCGAAGCAGTTACCCAGATGAACTTCGACACGCTGTTCGCGCAGTGGGGAGCGATGTTGTATATGGACGACTGGTCCCCAGGAGTGCCAGCCGAGTTGTCGATGACGAGTTGGGATCTACCGCACGTACTATCGGAAGTCGCTGCGACCGCCGGTCTTGAACCCGCCGATCGAGCCTTCGGCGCGTTTTCCGATTCCCGCTCAGTCCGGGGCGGCAGTCACGCGTATACTATCGTAAGTGCGGCGGGGTCGCGTCCCGCGCTCGCAATCCGCGTCCGCGACGGCGGAGACGATGTATTGGCAAGTACGGGAATGACGCCGATCCTCTGGATCGTGCGGGTTCAATAGGAGGAGCAATGCGTTACTCGATTCTGCTCGCATTGGGCTTAGCCGTGGCGGCCTGCGGTGGTGATGGCAGCGAACAAACGCAAGATGATCATGATCACGATCACGATGCCGACCACGCCCATCCGGAAATGCGAGCCGCGGAAGGCAGTGAGGGCGCGGACGTTGTCAACGCAACCGCCGAAGGTGTCGTGCGAGTTGTTGGCGCCGATCCATCGACACAAGTAGTCTTGAGTGTTGGCGAGGGCGCTGAAGCCTCACATATAGCACTCGTAGGCAAATTCCACAACGAACTCGGCATGCTTTCAGGGGTCGAGGTGTCCATCGCCGGGAGCGAGGTTCCAAATCCGCAGGGAATTCCCGAACAGGCCATCGATGTGTACGAGTACGACGTCATCTCTGTGAATTCGGCCCCTGCATACCTCGGCGTTTTGGAGCTTCGCGACGGCGAACTGTGGCTGGATCGCGCGAATGCGCTCATGTTGACCGCCGTGCCTGCTCAACTGCAAAATATGGCTGGCGCAAAGGTGTGGATTGCTGGGCCCTTGAACGGAGATGAGCTGCGTGTGCAGAGCTTTGGAGTCGTGAGGGGCACGTAACTCAGCGTCAACAGCAAGCGGCCATCGCAGATTGGAACTTCGTTGCCTTCTGCCTTGCTTGGCGCTCAGAGGAAAACCAATATCTGATTCTGTTCGGAAAGGGTCGCTCATGCTGCGCTCTCTGGCTCGTCTCTCTGCTATTCCGGTGGCGGTTGCAGGTGTCTACTTGGGATGTGGTGGTGAAGGCACTACCGATCCTCCGCCGGTAGAACCCAGAGCTACGCAGGCCGTTGCGGCATCAGGCAACGGTCAGAGCGGTACGGTGGGGCAACCACTCGCGGCGCCTCTTGTCGTTCAGATCAATGACCAGTCTGGAAACGGGATGTTGGGCGTCAGTGTCTCGTTCACCGCGGCGCCTGGAAGTGGTACTGTGTCGAGCTCCTCAGCAACCACTGACGCTGCGGGACAGGCTTCAACCAACTGGACCTTGGGAACCGTGGCCGGTGTCACCCAGCAAGTGACGGCAGCAGTCGCCGGCGCCTCCAACATCTCTCTCGTCTTCAATGCTACTGGGTCCGCCGATATCCCGTTTGTGATATCCATGGTGTCGGGTGACGATCAGTTCGCGTACATGGGGACGAGGGTACCGGAAGTCATCGCGGTGAAGGTTAGAGACGAATACGCAAACGGAGTCTCCGGGCAGGTCGTTACATTCACCCTCCCTACTGGAAGAGGCTCAACAGACTCGACCATAGCGTTCACCAATGCCGAAGGGGACGCTGTGACCGGCTGGACTGTTGGATCAACCATCGGACAAGACACGGCGTTTGCGAGCCTTACTGGAGTGGTTGGGAGCCCCGTCGTGTTCACCGCGACAGTGCACGATCTGCAGATAACGTCGGTTTCGCCAACCACACTACAACTTGGAGGAACTGCGACGCTCACGGGTTCGGGGTTCGATGCCGTTCCAGCAAACAATAACGTGACGGTGGGCGACGTCACTGGTGTGGTCAACTCCGCTACGGCTACCCAGCTCGATATCACGATTCCCGATGCTTGTAGACCGTCTGGGGATGTCGACGTAAAAGTGACGGTTGGAGGCATACCCTCTGCACCCGTGTCTATCGGCCTCACCCCCGCTTCATTTCTCGACCTTGCGGTCGGTGAGCAGCAAATAGCGCAGGATCCCAGCGATTTCTGTCTCCAGTTTGATGAGGCAGCGGTATCCGAGCAGTACCTGATAGGGGTTCAGTCTACGTCGGAGGCGGTGAGTACCGTCACCCCTATCAAGCTCTCGTCCATCATCCCTGCGGGTGCCTCGCCCTCACCTGGGTTCTTCAGTTCGTACGTCGATGTTTCCTCGAGAAGGAGTCGGCGTGTGGTCGATCGAGCACGCCAAGAACGCATCAGCCGCCACCGTGCTGTGGAGGCAAGAATCCGAGCGTTCGATCGGGAAAACTTCGAACGAATTCGTACGGAATGGTCCGGGCCGCAGCGGAGCAGTGCCCTAGGAGCTGTTGCTGTCGACTCCACGGTCGCGGTTGGAGACACAATCGCAATTAGAGTGACTACGGGCGAAGGTACCTGCAACGACTACGATTCTGTGACAACCGTTGTAATGGCTGTAGGAACGAAGGGAATCTGGCTCGAAGACGTCGAGAACCCATCTTCGGGGTATTCATCGACTGATTTTACCACTCTCAGCCAACAGTTTGACGACCTCGTCTACACCGCAGCCACCGCTCATTTTGGAGATCCGTCCGACACCGACAACAATGGCCGTATAGTCATGGTCATCACCAAGAGAGTAAACGAACGCGGTTCGCTTGGTTTTGTGACGAGTTGTGATTTTTCCGCTCGCACGCCGTCAAACGAGGGCAGTAACGAGGGTGAATACTTCTACGGTGAGACGCCTGATCCCAACGGTGATTTCGGCGACGCCATTTCCGTAGAGGATGCTCTCGGCTGGTCACCCGCGATTTCGGCGCACGAGTTGGTGCACGTGATCCAGATCAGCGGACGCGCTTCCGCCGGCGGTAGTTTCCCGTCTATCTGGATCGCAGAAGGGCAGGCTACACTGGGTGAAGAGGTCGTCGGTCACGCGGTCGAGGGTAGAACGCCTGGGCAGAATCTCCGGCTCGAGGTTGCTGTAAACTGGGACGACACGACGTCGTTCGATTGGTATTCCGATCAGGTTGTCGACATGGGTCTGTATTTTGGCTGGGCACCCACAGATACCGATTCCGACATCCACCTGGACGAGGCGCCGCACGAGTGCACATGGCTGGATAACAACAACGGAGGCCCCTGCTACGAAGGTAGGGAGGCATATGGTGTCCCCTGGTCACTGCTGCGCTGGCTGTCCGACCAATACGGCCCGAATTATTTGGGAGGGGAAGAAGGCTTCCACCAGGACATAGTCCGAGGCACGAGCAATGGTTTTGCGTTGCTTGAACAACTGCTGGGAGAGTCCATCGAGACTCTGTTGGCGCAATGGGCCGCCATGCTCTATGTGGACGACCGAATAGGTGGGGCCAATCCGGTCCTCCAAATGACCAGTTGGGATTTGTATGACATCTTCTACGGCTCGTTCGTGCTTCCAGACGGCGAATTCGGGTTGATCGAGGCTCTACGCTTGACGCCGAAGGATGCCGACTTCAGAGCATTTAACGAGACCGCCAATGTACGAGCCGGATCGACCTACTACACGCTGCTGTCGGGAGACAACCGGCCGAGCACGGCGATTTGGGTCAGTGGTCCTTCCGATACTCAGCTTCCGACCCACATGCAGGTTTGGGTAGTGCGAATGCAGTGAGTACGCAGCTCGCAGCAACGGCGGGAACTGAGCTATCTCGTCCAGCACCGTCACCCTGGCACCATCATCGAGCGTCAGGCTCGACGACTCGGTGGTGATCCAGGTTACGGGATCAGGCTTTGACACGCGTTGGATGCGATTATGCCTTCACTGAATCCTGCTCCGCATCCTCCCCCGAGTTCCCTTCAGTGACCTTAGTCATCGTAATACCCGTAAAGCCATAGACGATTGTGATGAGCGGAACCAGCAAGTTCATGAACGCGAACGGGGCATAGGCCAAGGCGTTCACGCCGAGTGTGGTGCCCATGAATGCGCCACAGGTGTTCCAGGGTATCAGCGGCGAGGTCATGGTACCCGAGGCCTCGAGTGCACGCGACAAGTTGACTGGAGCGAGCTTCCGTTTGTCGTAGGCCTTCTTGAACATTCTTCCAGGGATTACGATCGCCATGTACTGGTCGGAGGCGACCGCGTTCATACCCATGCAGCTCAGCACGGTGGTCAATATGAGCGAACCCGTGGAATCGACCAACCGCAGCAGCGATCGTGCGATCACTTCGAGCATCTTGGTCTTCTCCATAATGCCGCCGAATGACAACGCACATATGATCAGAGCTACGGTGTTCATCATACTTTGGAGCCCACCTCCGGAAAGCAACTCGTCGACCGCGAAAATTCCCGTGGAAGATTCGAATCCGTTGTTAGCAGCGTTGATGACGTCGGCCAATGAACTCGATTGCGCGATCATGGCGCAGACTCCGCCGATGAGGGTGCCGCCAAGAAGTGCCGGCAGTGGTGGAATCTTTTTCACCACCATCACAATGACCAGGGCAGGTGGGAGCAGCAAAAGAGGGTGGATCGTGAATGCCGATCTCATCCCCGACAACATGGCGTCTATCTGCTGTGCGTCGAAAGATCCTCCCGCAAAGCGAATGCCGATTATTGCGAACAGAATCAGCGCGATCACGAATGCTGGGGCTGCGGTATACACCATGTGCCGGACATGCGAGAAGACGTCTGTCCCTGCCATCGCCGGAGCCAAATTCGTTGTATCTGAGAGTGGCGACATCTTGTCGCCGAAATACGCCCCGGAGATGATCGCGCCGGCCGTCATGGTGTTTGGAATGCCCAGTGCCATTCCGACACCTATGAGTGCTACCCCGACCGTGCCTGCTGTCGACCATGACGAACCGGTACCGAGTGACACGATCGCGCATATCACCATAGTTGCCGCAAGAAAGATCCCGGGAGAAAGCACCTGGAGACCGTAGTAGATCATCGACGGCACCACTCCGCCCAAGATCCATGTCCCGATCATGGTGCCGATGACCATTAGGATCAGGAGAGCGCTCATGGCCAAGTTGATGCCATGGACCATCCCGTCAAGGATTTCCTTCCAGCCGTAGCCATATGTCGCCGCAACTCCAGCGGCCACCGCGGCTGCACAGATGAGCGGGATATGTGCCTCCTGGCCAAAACCACCGATCGTGATGCCCAGGGCGCCGACGAGGAAGATGACAGGGATTATTGCTACACCAAGCGGGATCTCGCGTTTGTTCTCACTCATGTACCATTGTCTCCAGAGGAGGTGGGGTGACCAACTAATGTAACCGAAGGGTGTGGCTTAATCCGCACACCCCGCCCCCGGGCCCTTCCCGAACGGCCCGTAGTCGTTACAGTGCCTACCTCTGGGGGCGGTAGCTCAGTTGGGAGAGCACCTGCCTTGCACCCACGCCCAGAACCTTCCCCTTTTTCGCACCACCATAGAAGATCAATGACGTAGCTTTTCACCCTGTGAAAGCCCAATACCCGCTATTGGGTGTGTTTTGCGCCCGAACATAGATACTTACATAGACACTCATTCCAGAAACAGATGGATAGGACTCACTATTGAGTCCTACCTCTGTTTCTTCTTTTCACACCCACTCTATAGGGGAAAAAAGAAACCGCCCGGTCGCAGGCCGGGTGGAGGGGTGGAAACGGTTAGCCCAACGAGCCCCCTGCATGGTATCAGCTTCCGGTCTCGGTGCGCTGGTTGGTGCAGCGGTGGCTTTTGTCGGTAGCACATGGAGAGGGCTTTCACGTGCGAGAGAGGCTTATGCCCTTCGTGTCTTCGAATTGTACGCGGGTCTTATCGATGCACTGCACCGGTGCTGCGGCGCCGCTGGCGTATTTCGGTGGTGTCTCGCCACGGCGTGGGCAACGTCGTCACCTCAATGGCACCACCTCGGAATCCAGTTCCGTACCGGGTTGTCGCATCGCGAGCGTTGACGTACCGAATCTCGGCCACAACCTCGGCCCGAATGTTTCGCAGGAGGTCAAGTTCACCCCGCTGTATGTTGTCGACTACCACTGCTGGGTAGCCGGAATTGGGATCCATGAGGGAGAGCGTCTCCCTTCTCCGAAGCCACTGTGGGCGAAGCGTCTGGATTGCCTCGTACGCGGTGCTGACAGGGACCGATGAGATCTCTTCGGCTCCAAGAGGGCCACTCAAGCGAGAGGGGTCGGCAGGTGAGGAGGAGCGCGCACACGCGGCCAGCGATGTCAAGGCGAATGCTGCGAGTACGAAGCGGCGCATGGTCGTCTCCGTGGGGGGATGCAGGATCGCATCAAACGTATCCGCGTGCAGTCAATTGTCAATCAGCCTTCTGGTGGCGGGAGTCAATTCGGGCGGAGGTTTCGCGATGGAGGCAGAGACACGCCTCTGGCTGAACGTCGGAGAGCACGGACCACTTGCCCTGAGGTCAGGGAGAAGCAGGCATGATGTTCCTTTCTCTTCTGCCCTATAGGCGGGGCGCGAGAATGAAGAAGAAGGCGCTCCAGTCGCGGGCGAAGGAAACACGAAGGAAACATAGACAATGAACATAGACACCACGCATACTGGCCCTTCCCGAACGGCCCGTAAGTCGTTACAGTGTCTAACTCTGGGGGCGGTAGCTCAGATGGGAGAGCACCTGCCTTGCACGCAGGGGGTCGTGGGTTCGAATCCCATCCGCTCCATTCCCCGCCGCTGTATCTGTTCACCCCAACCAAGAACGACGATCTCTAGTGGTCGTCACGATTTGCGTGACATAGTGTCGGGGTCTAACTTCCTGCACTTCACCGTTATTTCATCGGGAAAGAATGACGAAGAAAGCCAGGCGGGCGCTGGACGCATCCATTCGTTCGGCGAACCTAACTGTAAAGTCGATAGCTAGTGCACTCGGCGTTTCGCAGTCCGCGTTGCGGCGGTACAGGCGAGGCAGTCGACCTGTACCACCCAAACTCCTCAAAGCCGTTGCGGCTTTGTTGCGGTACCAGGCTGAGCGGCTGTCACTCAAGGCGACAGTGCTCGATTCTATCGCCGCGCAACAGTCGAAACGGGAAGAGTGAATGTTGGTATCGTTTGACGGAGTGGTGTAGAATTCTGTTCCGACACCGATTTCACGTTGAGCTCACACGAGATGACTGACTCTAAACTCCTCGACCTTGCTTGCATACGAATCATCCGCGACATCACGTCGCACCTCGCGTGGGGTGGTGGATCCAAAGAGGCCCTGGTTGGCGTGGTTGGCGCATTGTGCCGCGGACTGAGAAGTGAAGCATGCTGGATCTGGATTCGGACGGCTGACGGAACCGCATATAGGGCGGTGAGCGCCGAAGGAGGGGCGAAACCCGCGAGCGGCCATGAAGAGAAGGTTAAGGAGTGGGTGGGCCAGTCAGGCTTCGATGAGCAAGTACGTGGTGGAGTGACGACGCGAATCCCACTGGTGCACGAAGGTGAGAGGCTGGGGCTTCTCGAGGCTACCGTTCCCGATTCCCCACACTCTGCAATGTTTCGAGAGGTTATCGGCATTACCGCAAACGTGCTCTCGCCACTGCTGGCTTCGGCTGAGCTTTCTGAGGACCTCGCCAGCGAAGTGGCACTGAAGACCCGCGAAACAGAATTGCAGCGGAGATTCACATCCAAGATCATCGACTCACTCCCTGTGGGTCTGTACGTGATCGACCGCGAATACACGATCCAGGCCTGGAACCGCAAACGGGAGGTTGGTGCTCAAGGAATCGAAAGAGATGAAGCACTCGGCAGGCACGTGTTCGATGTCCTCAACCGTCAGCCCAGAGGGCTGCTGCAAGAGGAGTTCGACTCGGTGTTTCACACCGGGAAGATCGAGCAATTGGAAGCCGAGTCATCGGCCAGTGGCGAGCAACGTCACTACCGCATCACCAAGGTTCCGATGCGGCTGTATGATGACGACATTACGCACGTTATCACCATCGGCGAAGACCTGACAGACTGGAAGATGGCACAGGGACAAGTGGCTCACGCGGAGAAGCTTGCGGCGATCGGCCAACTGGCCGCCGGAGTGATGCATGAGCTCAACAATCCACTAGCCACGATTGGTGCTTGCGTCGAGGCCGTGACTGTCCGGAGTGACGAACTGGCCCCGGAAGTTCGGCCCGCGATGGAGGAGTACCTCAGGATCATCGATTCGGAGCTCGCTCGCTGCAAGGCGATTGTCGACGGTTTGCTGGACTTTTCTCGACCGAAATCTCGTGTAATGCGGCCTGAACCGGTCAATCCAATAGTCGAAGATGCTTTGTTCCTTGTGAAACACCACGATCGGTTCAAACGGATCGACCTGGTCCGCCAACTCGGCGACGATCTACCCGAGATCACTGCCAATCGCGAACAACTGATACAGGTGTTTCTTGGACTGATGCTCAACTCCATCGACGCTATGGAAGGAACCGGGATGCTGACGGTGACCACCAGGTTTGCTGATGACGGTTCTGGCGGTGTTGCAGTGGTCTTTGAGGACACCGGTATGGGAATCCCGCGCGACGATCTTCCGAAGATATTTGAGCCATTCTATACCACAAAACAGCCAGGTAGGGGAACTGGGCTCGGTCTCTCAATCTGTTACGGAATCGTGCAGCAACATGGTGGGGTGATCAGGGCCGATTCAACGATCGGTCAGGGATCGACGTTCACTGTCCACCTACCGGTGGCAAAACCTGAGCGTGGCACATGAAGGTTCTAGTGGTCGAAGACGACCGCACGGTCGGGCAATACGTGAAACGCGGGCTCGAGGAGCAGTTGAACCATGTTGATCTGGTTGATGACGGGTTGGAGGCTTTGCAGCGGGCCTCGAGTTCAGAGTACGACGTACTGGTTCTCGACTTGCGGCTCCCCGGAATGTCGGGAATCGAGGTGCTGCGCACCCTGCGGGACAGAGGTGACACTACACCGGTACTTGTCCTCACCGCCCAGGATGCGGTGGAATCGAAGGTGCAAGCACTACGTACAGGCGCTGATGATTATGTGACTAAGCCTTTTGCGTTCGAGGAGTTGTTGGCGCGCGTTGAAGCGTTGTGTAGACGTCCCAAGGGGATGGCTTCTCCCATGCTGCAGGTGGCGGATCTCGAGATCGACACCAACCTTCATGAGGTACGAAGGGGTGACACTCATCTAGACCTCACGCCAAAAGAATACGCCGTTCTTGAATACCTGGTTCGAAACAATGGTCGCGTCATGACGCGCACGCTCATAACCGAGTACGCATGGGATTACCATTTTGATCCTGGAACGAACGTCGTGGACGTGGTGATCAATAGGCTGCGTAAGAAGTTGGATCAGGGTTTCGAGCAGAAGTTGATCCACACCGTTCGAGGTGTTGGGTATCTACTAAAGGCGTGAAATGCAGACAATCCGCGGGCGGTTGGCAACTTGGTATGCCCTTGCCATGGGCGCCACGCTTGGTGTCTTCGCGGTCTCCGTCTATGTCGTCGAGCGCACTTGGATCAGCGAACGTATTGAGGAGCGGCTGCAGATCGAGGCGGACCTAATTGGGGCGATCCTCAGCGGAGCCCGCCTCTCGATTGACTCGATGTCCAGAGTGGATACTACCCGAGTCCCGTCAGACGCGGATTTCCCTGTTGCGTACCGCCTCGACCCGGGTGTCGCGGCGGCAATTGCCGGCGTATCCGACTACGTGCTGCTACTTAGCTCGGATCCGGCGCGGGTGCAGAGTTTCGCTAACGCGCGTGCGGCGGCCCACGATGTGCCCACGCAAAACCTCTTCGCCTGGGCGGCACGCCGCGCACTAGATGCTGGCGTGAACTTTGGTATTGCAGACTTAGACCGGCCGGTGGGCACGGTCCGGTTCTATGTCAACCCGATCGAGACGCCGGATGTCTCTGCAGTGGTGGTTGGCGTTCCGAATTCCGAAGTCAGGTCACATCTGGATCGGTTATTGTCTGTCATGATCACAGTCGCAGCGCTCGTTGTGGCTGCATCGACCTGGATAGCATACTTGTTGGCCGGGCGCACGCTCAATCCGGTCGATCTGATCGTTGACGAGGTTGAGGCGATTTCCGACGGGAGAAGTCTGCACCGCAGATTGGCGGTACCTCGCACGAGAGACGAGCTGTCGCGTTTGACGACCACGTTGAACGCCATGCTCGGACGACTCGAGAGCAGCTTCTTCGCGTTGCGCAGGTTCACTGCGGATGCAAGTCATGAACTAAAAACACCTCTCACGGTGCTGCGCGCCGGTATCGAGCGTGCTATTACTCATCCCAAAGCGACAGATGACGTGTTGGAGGTCCTCGAGGAGACCCTGGTTGAAGTAAACCGCATGACAGAGTTGGTCGATTCCCTACTTATGCTGGCTCGGACAGACGAGGGTCGGGCAGGGTTGCACATGGAGCCTGTAGACCTTCGCGAGATATTGGGCGAGGTCGCCGAGACCGCGAGTATACTGGAGGAAGGCGCGTTAGTGAATGTAGAGGTCGAGGTTCCTGCCGATTCGCAAATGGTAACCGTCGACCGTAGCCGAGTTCGCCAGTTGCTCATGAACTTGCTCACAAACGCGATCAAGTACAATCAGCCGGGTGGACACGTCACAATAGATTCGAATACGGAAGACGGGCAGCTGGTCATCCGAGTGGTCGATACTGGTGTTGGTATGTCCATCGCAGAGTTGGAGCATGTGTTTCAGAGGTTCTGGCGAGCTGATCCAGCCAGAAGTCGCAAAGGCCAACGCTCCGGCGCCGGCCTAGGAATGGCAATCTGTAAGTGGATTGCAGAGGCGCATGGTGGTTCTATCGAGGCGAAGAGTAAACGCGGTAAGGGAACCACAATGACTGTTAGGTTTCCGATCGAAAACGAGGTCTAGCGGCGAGCAACATATCGTGTATTTTCCCCCGCTATCATTCCACAAAAAGGGGGAAGCCTATCCTACGCAAGCACTACGTCACTCGTTTGTAATCGTTTTGTAATGCTTATACCACCGAGCTGCCAGTCATGATTGCGGCCGCCGGTGTAAGATGTTACAGCACCATTCCCGGTGCGAGATGGTACGACGCCATACCAAGTCGGAGGTGTACTCGTGTTTGACAACCTGATGGAGTCGAATCCGAACAGAGAGGGGAGGTTCAAACAAGCCTTCTCAGGTTCGACACTGTCCCTCGCGATCCACACGGGTTTCATCTATGCCGCAGTTGTTGCGACGATGGGTGGGCCCGAAGAAGCAGAAGAGATCGTGGCGGACACGCAGATGGTGTTCATTCAGGAGCAGCCGGAAGAGGAAGCTCCTCCTCCGCCGGAAGTTCTTGACCTACCGCCACCGAAGGGCTTCAGGACCCTCGCGGCGCCAATCGCAGTTCCGACTGGAATTCCGCCAGTCGACCTGAGCCAGCAGTTCGACCCGCGCGATTTCAGTGGTGTGGGCGTTGAGGAAGGGATCTTCGAGGGCGTTGAGGAAGAAGGCCCCGTTGATCTCGCCCAGGTGTTCACTGAAGCCGTCGTTGACGAACCGCCGGAGCGAATCTCGTGTCCACCACCAGAGTATCCGCGGATGATGCAACAGGCGGGAGTGGAGGGTGTGGTGGTGATGCAGGGAGTTGTGGACACTACAGGTCGCATCGAACGACAGTCAGTTGAAGTGATTCAATCGACACAACGCGCGTTTGATGGACCAGCGATGCAGTTGTTACGCCGGTGCATTTTCCGGCCCGGTCGCGTGCGCGGACAAGCGGTACGCGTCCTCATTCAGTTACCAGTTCAGTTCACGTTGATCGGGGGGCTGTAAGCCCAGATCGCTCATTGAACGTTGTACGAGTGATCTAAAACAACCCATACTCGGAGGCCTGTTTTAAAATGGAAGTATCCTTACTACAACTTTGGCATGAGGCGGGTGCGTTTGCGCGGTTCATCATCATCTTGTTGGGTGTCATGTCGGTCTTTTCGCTGGCGGTTGGCGCCTCAAAATGGTATCGGTTTGCTCGCAGCCGTAGAGCAACTAAGAAGTTCGCGCCTGAGTTTGCGCGGTTCCTGCAGGAGGAGCAGTTGGACGATGCGATTGAGCTTGCTGAAAACACGAAGAAATCATCCGTCGCCACCGTGCTGGGCGAGGCATTGTCCGAGGTCAAGCCCCTGCTCAAAGACAGGGCTACTGTTACCACTGGCGACATCAACTCTGCTGAGCGTGCTGTTGAGCGTCAGAGTCTGATCGTGTTGTCCGAACTCAAGCGCGGAATGGGAATCCTCGCGACGGTTGGTGCGACGGCTCCGTTTGTGGGTCTTCTGGGTACCACGATGGGTGTTGTGAACGCGTTCACGGGTATGGCTTTGACGGGCTCCGGCGGATTGGGTGCAATCTCGGCAGGTATCGCTGAGGCGCTGATCACCACCGCTTTCGGTCTTGCTGTAGCGATTCCCGCTGTCTGGCTCTACAACTATTTCCAGACACGTATCGACAACATCACGGTTGAGATCGTATACACGTCGAAAGAACTCATTGACTATCTGATCAAGAGCGTCGGCAGTGAGTTTGGTCGCTCGATCTTCACGAAAGAGTTCAAGGCACAGCAGGCGGCCCCCACTGAGCCACAGGCTTAGGTGATCCACTTCACGCCTAAGAAAGAGGGAGGTCGCTCCGATGGCTGACAAGGCTGATGAAGTAGGTGGAGTAAGTACAAAGTCGAACGCGGAGAATCGACCAAACGTTGTTCCTATGATCGACGTGATGCTGGTGTTGCTCATCATCTTCATGATCGTGACGCCAATCATCTCCGCGGGTATGCAGGCAACGATGCCGTATGCCAAAGAAGTTGAGAATCGTGCAGAAGAAGACGGTGACGTCGTACTGGGTATCGATACGAGGGGTCGTTATTATCTCGACCCGGGTACCGGCGAAACCGGTGTCATCTGCAGGTTTGGAGACGACGCCTGCGATCAAGAGGCGGTGCTTCAAGATTATCTCACGAGGATCTACACGGCTCGTACGATAGACAAGATTCTCTATATGAGAGCTCACAACGAACTGCCATATGGCACGATCCAGGACGCAGTTGAGATCTGTCGGGTCGCTGGCGTGCGCGTGCTCGCGAATATCGCTGAAGAGCAGAGCGAGGGCGCCGCTCTGGGCAGTCGACGAGGGGGGGACTAAACCATGGGTATGGCAGTCGGTGGAGAAGAAGGCGGAGTACAGAACGAGCCTAATGTCGTACCGATGATAGACATTCTGCTGGTGCTCCTCATCATTTTCATGATGCAGGTGCCACTTCAGCGGAAGGCTATGGACACGCAGGTACCTCCTGTTGAGACGAGGGAACAGTCAGAAGAAGGTGCTGGCGATCAGATCGTGTTGGAGATGTTGGCGGACAATTCACTCGCCATCAACAGCGAGCCGGTTTCGAGGGCAGCGCTGGATGCGGAGCTTCACGCGATCTATGACGAGCGTCCTGCAAAGCTTTTGTTTATCAAGGCGGCTCGTAACCGTGTGTATCAGGATCTGATGGACGTTATGGACATCGCAAGAGGTGCCGGTGTCCAGGTCATCGGACTCACGCCAAGGGAAGAAGCAACAGAAGGAGACGGCTGAGGTCCGATTGACCGATAGGTAAGCAAGCGGGCGTGGGGGCCGAAACAATGGGGCTCTCGCGCCCGTTTGGTGTATTATAGACCAGTATGTCTCGCCAGCCCCAAGTACCTGAGCTACGTCTTCCCAGGACTCGCCAATCTGCGCTTGGCGGTACGGTGACCTCGTTGGCCTTTCACGGCCTGCTGGTACTTTTCGCTGTCTGGACTGGTAGACAGGTAGCCGAAGGGGAATTCCGTGCGGCGGGTGGACTTGGACCAGCGGGTGGTGGGGGCGGTGGCGGCGGGTCCGAAGTGAGGTATGTGGAGCTGCAGCCGTACGTGACGTACTCCAGTCCGGCGCGGACCGAGGACACCCGGACGCGAGCAGTCGAACTTCCGATTCCCAGGCCTGCCCTCAAGGAGATCCCGACCGAAACCCGGCAGATTCGCACAACTCGACCCACCGGGCAAGTGATTCCCGCTCAGGCTATTGGCCGCGGGCCCGGCACTGGGGGTGGAGATGGGGCAGGCACTGGCAGTGGGGGCGGAGTGGGATCTGGACAGGGTACTGGAGTTGGCAGCGGTGCGGGGCCGGGAACCGGTGGGGCGGGGGGGGACGCGTACGCACCACGATCGCGCCAGATGTTGCTGCCGCCTGAGGCTCCGTCGTCCGTCAAGGGCCAGGAGTTCAAGGTCCGATTCTGGATCGATGAACGAGGTCGGGTCACTCGTATTGAGGTTGAGCCGAGCATTCCCGATGCGTCATACAGGCGGGAGTTTCGGGATAGGATGCGACAATTCAGGTTTTATCCCGCACTAGACGCAAATGGCAATCCGATTGCATCCTACTTCGACGCTTGGATCACTCCGTAGCTAGGCGCTAGCACACCTAGATCCTAATCCCGAGTCAGTCGGCTCGCCATTGAGAGAGCGCCCAACACCGGATCGACCGTCATTTCGAGAACTTTTGCGGCCGGGAGCCTTTCTCTGAGTCTACCGATCAGCTCGTATTTTACGGGCGACTCCGGATCGAGTACTCCTCCGCTGAATGCTACGTCTATGCTCGAACCTTCGCCGAAGTGTGCTGCCAGCGAGAGAACGAGTGCACCGAGATCGTTTGCCGCTGATCTGACGATTGTCTGCGCCGTCTCGTCCCCGGCCATTGCATCGCTACATACCGTCTCCGCCAGTCTCGCAACTGCTGGGCGATCCGCTTCCCACGCCCAGTCAACCAACTCGTCCAGGTTCGTTACACCGACGGCTATCTGGATCGAATTGGCTAGAGTGGTGTTCGGAGGGCGGCCGTCCGCTGCGCGAGCGGCGGCCCGAAGACCAGCCCGCCCAATGGCATAGCCACTGCCCTCGTCTGCCAATTCGGGGCCCAATCCGCCCACTCGTCGAATATCTTTGCCCGGAGTTCTCGCGTACGCGATTGACCCCGAGCCAGCGCTCACTACTATGCCGGGTCTGTCGCCAAATGCTGCCTCGAGGGCTATCGCGCCGTCGGTGGTAATGTGGATCTGAGTGTCAGCAAAGAAGCCGCGGAGGGACTCTCCCAAGTCAGAGCTCAGAACCTCCGTGTGCGTGCCTGCTGCTCCAACGACGAGACAGTCCGGAGCTCCGGCAACCCCGATGTCCTGGGTCAGCACGCCGATAGTCGCTGCAATTGTTTCTGCCGCCTGTTCGATTCGTCCAGGTTTGACGATGGTGCCGGCTCGGCGGACGCGGCTTTTTGGGTGCGCATCCACCTCTGCTATTGCGGCTTCGATATGGGAAGCACCGACGTCAGCACCGATCAGCCAGCTCAAGCTCGACTTTCTCCTCGGACGATTCTAGAACTGAGTATACCGGTGCCCACCGCGATCAATGTCCCCATCGGTACGTACCACGGCCATGCCAAACTCGCGAATGGACCGGGTTTGCCAAACACGACTACCAGCATCGTGAGTGTTGCCACGGCTATGGCGGTAATCGCATCCAGCTGCCGTACACGGCCAGATAGTTCGCCAAGGATGAAGACGCCGAGCAAACCTCCGTAGGTGATCGAGGTGATGGACAGTGCAAGTTCCACCACTGGCTGATCTGGCGACCCAAACGAAAGCGCACCGCCTACGAGAACCAGCGCCCATCCCAGCGTCGCCCACCGCCCAACTCTCAAAAGATGACGCGCATCGGTACGGCCGGTCAGAGGCGCATAGAAATCATGTGTCGCGGCGGAGGCGAGTGAATTCAACGACGAACTGACCGTACTCATGGCTGCAGCAAATATTCCGGCAATCACCAGCCCGGAAAGGCCCACCGGCAGGCGATCTACTACGAACGACGCGAAGATCTCGTCTCCTGCCAACGTGCCATCATCGGCGCCGGCTGCCCAAAGGAACGTTCCGACGAGTAGAAATATCGCGAATTGAACGATCACCAAGATGCCCGAACCGACAAGTGCCTTGCGCGCTTCTCCTAGAGCCCGGGTTGCCAGCAAACGCTGTACGATCAGATGGTCCGTACCGTGAGAGGCGGCCGATAACAGCGCACCGCCAAAAACTCCGCCGGCAAAGGTATAGGTCTGGGAAAACGAAAACTGCCAGTCAATCGCCCTGAGCTTGCCTTCGGCAAACGCCGAACTGAGAGTTGTGCCGAACCCTCCGGCGAGTTTCGCCGCTACCACGATTGCCGCGAATCCGGCGATCACGTAGAGGGCCATCTGCATGGCATCTACCCAAATCACCGCCTTAATGCCGCCCGCCCATGTGTACGTCAAGGTCGCCGCTGCGACGATAATTACACACCAAAAGATCGACAGGTCGGTAACGATGTGGAGAGGGATGGCCGTTGCGAAGACGCGGACACTGTCTCCGAGCGCTCTGATGCACATGAACACGGCCGAGGCGGATTTCCGTGTCGATGCGCCGAAACGCGACTCGAGCCGTGCGTATGCTGTTTCTTGCTCACCACGGAAGTAGCCCGGCAAGAGCCAGATCGACACACCGACTCGTCCTATCAAGTAGCCCAAGGGGAGTTGAAGAAAGGTCAGGTCTCCACGCGCGCCGACGCCGGGAATCGATATGACGGTTAGCGCCGATGTCTCCGTAGCAACGATGGAGAGCATTACCACCCACCATGGCAACGAGTGGCCGCCCAAGAAGTAGTCAGCGGCGTCCTTCTGCTCGCGCGTGAAATAGCCACCGATGGCCAGGACCGCCGCGAAATAGGCAGCCATCACAACCAGGTCTATTCCAGTCACTTTAAAGACCGAAAAGGATGTGCCAAGGGGCCTGCTGAAACGGCAGGCCCCTCGTTACCCACGTAACTGTTGGAGGTGGTCAGGCAGGACATTCTTCGCTGCAATCGCAGCCGCAGTCGCTCAGTTCGTTCGGGTTCTGAATTTTGAAGCCTGAGGCATCGACAGTCGAAATGAAGTCGATTTCGGCTCCACTCAGATGTCTGGCACTCGATGCATCTAGGAAGACGCGGAGCCCGTCTTGTTCAACGACATGATCGTCGGGGAGGGCGTGTTCTTCGATGTTAAGCCAGTATCTGAATCCCGAGCAGCCGCCCGGCGTGGCTGACACGCGCAAACCTGCCGTGTCGATTGCAACCTTTTCCTGCACCATGAATTGTCTGACCTGATCGATCGCAGAATCGGTGAGTGCGATGCTTGCGACTGTCTCAGGTTTCTGAGTGGTGCTCACGCTTTTCCTCCGTTCAAGCGATGCAACATAGGAGGCACAGGTTCGGCTGTCAACGTTGTGGCGACATAACGCCTTGCTGTGAAACGACTTCCGAGCACCAGTGGGCGGTACCCCACACCGCACATCCCCGCACGGCGGTACCCAACCCAGCACCCCACTACCCGGCGGAAGGGCGGTAGGTTATTCTGGGTCCGCCCGTCCGCCCGTCCGCCCGTCCGCCCGTCCGCCTACCGCCCTCACAACTGCATCAGCCACCTGCGGCCTAACCCATCCCATGGCGCTGTTTTCGCGGGTAGGATGTACGCGGTTGGTGAGGAGGATTATGAACAGGTCCCGCTCGGGGTCGATCCAAATGCTGGTGCCCGTGAAGCCGGTGTGGCCGAAACTTCTTCGTGACAACAACGTTCCGGCCGAACTTCCATCGGCTGATGGAGTGTCCCAACCGAGCGCCCGCGTTGAGCCCTCGGGCCCCGGCTGCCTGGTGACGAAGAAACGAACCGTTGTCGGATCGATGGGCACCATATCGGATGAGTCAACGCTAGCGTGGTAGGTGGTGAGAATCCATTGCGCGAACCGAGCCAGATCAGGAGCGGTACTGAAGAGCCCGGCGTGTCCCGCAACACCCCCTAGCCTCGCCGCGTTTTCGTCATGCACTTCACCCCGCACTACGTGGCCCCGCCACGGGTCGTCTTCGGTCGGCGTGATGCGCTCTCGCCACGCCCGAGGCGGGAGATACCTGGTCCATGTCATGCCGAGCGGTCTGAAAATGCGCTCTACCACGAGTTCGTCCAAACCCACACCCGATACGTGCTCAACGACGAGGCCCAACGTAATTGCTCCGAAATCGGAATAGGTGTAGTTGGTGCCTGGCTCGTTCTCCAATGTCGCGGCAAGCACCGAATCGACTGCTTCTTCTCGAGACTCGGTTTCCAGGTGAAGGGGACGCCATGCGGGCAGACCGGAGGTGTGGGTCAACAGCTGTCGGATTGTGATCCGCCCATTCTTTTTCCCGTTCAATTCTGGGAAGAAACCTGAGAGTCGTTGATCGAGGTCGAGTCTGCCCTCCGACACCAAAAGCATCGCTGCGGTGGTGAGTCCGATCACCTTTGTCAAGCTCGCGAGATCGTAGACGGTGCTGTCGTCGACGGGTCTCAAATCGTCTTGACCGTAGTGTCCGACTGCCAGGGTGCTGAGAACGCTATCACGTGTGCCCACTGTGAGCACGGCGCCGGGGAACGCACCGCTCTCAACGCAAGACGCGAGCAGCCTCCTCACGTCTTCAAAACCGACCGATTCACCGAGGCTCAGTGGCGCGCACGGTGTCTGGACGGCCTGCTGAGCGCACGCCGCCAGAAAGATCGCTAGAGTGAGCGAGCCAGAACCTGCGGATCTGAGACGCATAGACAGGTGTTAGTTCATAAACACTCAGCGGCGTGGCAAGCTAATTCCAAACCCTCTCGGATACTCGTCGGAGAGTGTAATCGGAAGCCGACCGTTTATCGGTGCGTCGCTCGCAACGGCTTTCGCGGTAGCGCGTTCCGTCGCCTCGAAGTCAGCCCACGCCAATAGGTACCCAGCCGAGAAATCGCTGAGTTGGTTGAGCAGGTAAGGGCTTCCCAACGCCACGAGCACTGTTGGGCGTTTGTGTTGGGCCTCCTCGATCAGGGCCGCAAGTGATTCGGGAAGCTGAATATGCCCGCGGCCGGCGATGAATCGGACGCCTGCCGCGAATATCACTCGTGGATTGTTTGCGATGACGGCTCGTGCAGAGTCGTACGAGACAGGTCCTGATGCTGGATAGAGTCTGAACGGATTCACCGTTTCGCCGAGTGCCCTGAGTTCCTCGATCAGTGTGTTACCAACCACCAGATTGGTTTCTTCTGCATAGGTGATGACCGCAGTGCGTCCTCGCCCCCCTCGGAAGTCCTCTATGGGACCCTCCTGAACGAGTGTGAGAGAG
>JBDHHK010000001.1:0-103763 GCA_039589395.1 Gemmatimonadota bacterium | reverse complement strand
GCAAGATCCTCCGCCACCGTGTGCTGGTCCTGACATGACCGACGACCTTCACCCAACAAAAGTGTTACCTATGTCCCCGGTCTGAAGTGTTACCCATGTATCCGGTTGCACCGGAGCACAATCCCCTCCCGCCTCTCCCGCCTCTCAATCTCACAACCACATTGACGCAGGGCGTACCCCTCTAACAATTTCCAGCGCAGTAGATATCAAGACCAACAACTAGGAGAACACGTGTCCCACGAACCGCGAGTGCTGCTCGGCCCCGGGCCCAGCAACATCCACCCTCGAGTTTTCCAAGCAATGATCAGCCCCATTTTGGGCTATCTGGACCCCGTCTTCCTCGCGGCCATGGACGATACCATGGCACGCTTGCGATATCTCTTCCAAACCCAGAACGAGTTCGCCATCACTCTTCCCAGCTCAGGAATGGGTGCCATGGAAGCCGCAGTCTGCAACGTGGTTGAACCGGGTGACAAAGTGATTGTCGGCATCCATGGGTTCTTCGGCCAGCGTTTGGCTCACATCGTAGAACGGCATGGCGGCACCGCCGTCAGGGTGGAGGTGGAGTTCGGTCAGGTAGTGGAACCGGGCCAGATCAAAGACGCTCTGGAAGCAAATCCCGAAGCCAAGATGGTGGGTGTGGTGCATGGCGAGACCTCGGCAGGAATCGGCCAACCTCTGGAAGAGATCGGTAAGATCGCTCGCGCCGCGGACAAGCTTTTCCTGGTAGATACGGTCTGCTCGATGGGCGGGGCAAACATTCCGGTAGACGATTACCTCATCGATATCTGCTACACCGGAGGCCAAAAGTGCATAGGCGGACCCGCCGGAATTTCAGCAATAACGGTGAATGAGCGGGCATGGAAGGTCATCGATACCCGGAGGCAGGAAACCGATACCTGGTACCTAGACCTTTCACTGATCAAGAAGTACTGGGGCAGCGAGCGCGTGTATCACCACACTGCGCCAGGCCCTATGGTCTTCGCCCTGAGAGAGGCTCTGACGCTGATTCAAGAAGAAGGCCTCGAGAACCGGGTGGC
This sequence comes from Gemmatimonadota bacterium, assembly GCA_039589395.1. Classification (GTDB taxonomy): domain Bacteria; phylum Gemmatimonadota; class Gemmatimonadetes; order Gemmatimonadales; family GWC2-71-9; genus JBDGYW01. The sequence continues at coordinate 102,723 of JBDHHK010000001.1, read as the reverse complement.
TCGACACCAGAAGGCGGGCGCTATGCTCCATCAGGGGCTCACTGGCCTCGGTCTCGAACTGTTCGGCGACGCGGCCAATCGCCTCTCAATGCTCACCTGCGTTTTGATACCTGACGGTATAGAGGATGCGCCTACGAGAGCCCGCCTACTGAACGACTATGGCATTGAGATCGCTGGAGGGTTTGGGCCCCTGGCTGGCAAAGCTTGGCGGATCGGTCTCATGGGATACAGCGCCAGCGAACGTAACGTGCACTACCTACTGGCCGCACTGCGGGAGATCCTGAAAGGGTAGGCTCTCTCCGCGGCCACCAGAACTCGACTCTCATCCGAGTATTTCCGCGTTCTTCCGAGGCTGAATCCGTGAACGGCCTACGAAGTACAACGAAGGTCTGGCACAAATTGGGCTCAAAATCAGTAGTATCAATTGAGAGGACATATGAACGCTCCTGCACAACCGGAATCGACCATTCGGAAGCTCAAGCGCAATTGCCACCCACCGGGTATGGTTTTCAGCTAGTTTATTGGTAGCATGCTCACGACCGACGCACGCCCCTTCTACGTTTGCCTCTTTTGCAGAGGACATCTCGGCCGAAATGACCTGGTCGAGCACTGTACCGCCGGTCGGCGCCTCGCATTTGACTCTCAGAAGGGACGCCTCTGGATAGTCTGTCCCGAATGTGGTGGGTGGAACCTCACGCCCCTCGATGAACGTTGGGAAGCTATCGAGGAGTGCGAGCGCCTGTTCAGCAAGACTGCGATCCGACTCTGCACGGAAAATGTCGGGCTTGCCGTGGTCTATGGCTCTCTCGATCTCATCCGCATCGGCAAGCCGTTTCGTCAGGAGCTGGCTGTTTGGAGGTACGCGGACGAGCTGCGAGGTCGCCGCCGTCGCGCAATTCTGAGAGTTGGGGCACAAGCGGCGGACCACTACGGCTGGATGATCGGCGCGGGGGGGCTCGTCGGCGCGGGAGTGGCACTTCTCGTGGGTGCGCCGGCCGCGATTGGCTTTGGAATGGTCGCCGGTGCCGGAACGGAAGAGCTTTGGCGTGAGATCGGACCAGATCGGATCGAGAAGCTGCTTGGCAGGATTATCGCCAAGGTTCGCATCAACTCCCTCGACTTCTCGTTTGTCCGCACGGGCCACGTTCCCGAGGTTCGCCTGAACGACGTTGACAACGACTGGAGATTGGAGCTGCCTCATTCCGTTGGCTGGGAGGGATACACTGGAGAACAAGCGATCCACGTGATGGGGCTCGTGCTGCCGGTAGCAAACGGGTTTGGTGCTTCACAGAGCCAGGTTGTGGAAGCAGTAAAGGAACTCGAAAAAGTAGGCGACGCCCGCGCTTACTTTGATGCGGTTGCCAAGCGCATTCGGAAGTCAGAACTCAAAGAAAGGGGCATCGGACAGTATCCGATGCCCACACGTCTTGCGCTGGAGATGGCCGCTCACGAGGAGACTGAACGGCAAGCCTTGCAGGGCAGGCTGAAATGGTTGGAGCGCCGTTGGCGAGAGGCGGAAGAGGTCGCGGAGATCGCGGACAACCTCTTCACAATGCCCGCGATCGACAACCGCCTCGCCGGCCGCCGGTTACAGGATTAAGCCACTCGGCCCTCAGTAGATCCAGGACTCTCCCGGCTCCACCACTTGCACCTCCACTCCTTTCGGAGTGAATGCAGAGATATCAGATACCAGCAATGGCCATGTGCCGTAGTGGATCGGTATAGCGACCCTGGGCTTTATCATTTCGGCCGCTTTCGCACCAAGCTCAGGCCCCATCGTGAAACGGTCTCCTACGGGGATGAAAGCAACGTCCGGCTTGTAGATCTCGCCCATGAGCTTCATGTCGCCAAACAGTCCCGTGTCTCCCAAGTGGTAGACGGTGACTCCACCCATGTTCACGACCACACCAGTGGGCATACCCATATACTGACCATCGAAGGACGATGAGTGAAACGCCGGTGTAAACGCAACCCAGCCGAACTCACCGGTGATTTTGCCGCCCGGATTCCCAGGCTCGGCTTTGCATCCCAATCCCCCTACGTATTCTGCAATCTCGTTTGGAGCATACACGGTGGCATCGTTCGCCTTAGCAATGGCAACGGTATCGCCCAGATGATCGCCGTGTCCATGTGTCACCACTATTGCCTGGCATTTGATCTCCTCGGCCGCTGTGGTGGCGACCGGGTTGCCCGTGAGGAAAGGATCAATGGCGAGGCACATGCTGCCGTCGTCCATCAAAAGACCAGCGTGTCCGAGAAATGTGAATGTGATAGCCATCAGTACGCCTCCCCGGCAGATTCAGGCCCAAAGTGTTTCCGGAATTTCCGGCTATGGCAAAGCTGCCCATCGAACCGGCCAAAGGCAAGGCTTGAGCCCCTTGCCTGAAACGGTCGTTCACAACATGCTTAGGCCGTGTCAAATCTGTTAAGCAATCGCGACTTGCTCGCTCGGCTAATCGGGTTCGATTCCACCAGCCAGAACAGCAACAGACCGATCGCAGATTTTATCTGCGACTACCTCGATCTGCCTGGCGTGACGGTGGACTGGCAACCATCGCCCGATGAAGAGAAGGTCAATCTCATTGTTAGAGTTGGTCCGCGCGATATTTCCGACGGCGGAGGTCTTGTCTTGTCCGGACACATGGACACTGTGCCCGCTGACGAGCCGGAGTGGACAACAGGCCCATACACCCTGGCGGAATCCGACGGACGTTATTTTGGACGTGGCGTCTGCGATATGAAGGGCTTCCTCGCCCTAGCCATGAACGCAGCAGCCACTGTTCGCAACGCAGAGCTACAGCGTCCATTGGTTTTGATCTTCACGTACGATGAAGAGGTCGGGATACTCGGCAGCAAACACCTCGCGCACTCGTACGAGGGCCGCCAGCACCTACCGATTGCAGCGGTCGTCGGAGAACCGACATCGCTCAACGTCGTTAGGATGCACAAAGGTTTTTTGGGCTTCAAGGTCGTTCTCTTTGGCAAGAGTGCCCACAGCGGATACCCGCATCTCGGGAACAATGCGATCGAGCCGGCCGGCACGCTGATTCAAACGCTCAAGCAGCTTCGCTGCGACTTCGAGTCCGAGTCTCCGCCTAACGCCGAGTTCTTCCCCGAAGTTCCATTTGCTGCGTTGAACATTGGTACGATCTTCGGTGGAGCGGCTCCAAACATCATCCCCGACCGATGCGAAATTGCCTGTAGCCTCCGCATACTCCCTGGGACGGAGGCCCAACCGGTAGTCGATCGAGTACGTGAGATCGTCGAAGCATCGCTAGAGGATTCGCAATACGAGTTCGAGGTCACGAACGAGTCACCGCCCTTACTCCTCGAGACCGATACGAAGATCTACAGGATGCTTGCGGAACGAGTCGGCCAGACAGATACACATAGTGCATCTTACGCCACCGATGCTGGCTGGCTTCAGACGTTAGGCATGGAATGCGCGGTGTTCGGTCCGGGCAACATCGAGGTGGCACACCGGCCAAACGAGTCTTTGCCGCTCGCAGAGTTCGCTAAGTGCGAAACAATTCTCGAAGAGCTGATTCAGGAGTTCTGTCACAATACTTCATGACGCCCCAATGGTACTCACCGTACAGGATTGGCTTCTTATTGGCCGGCTGAGCCCGATGCAAGAATCAAAAAGAACTGAGGAATCAACGAATATGAGCGGTAAGCTAATTGAATGCGTTCCCAACTTCAGCGAAGGGAACGACCTCACGATTATCAAACAGATAACAGACGAAATAGAAGCCGTCGAAGGCGTCAAACTTCTGGACGTAGATCCTGGCAAGGCTACCAATCGGACCGTCGTCACGTTTGTAGGGATGCCTGATAATGTGCTCGAAGCCGCAGTGAAAGCGGTGAAGAAAGCCGCCGAACTGATCGACATGAGCAAGCACCAGGGCGAACACCCGCGTTTTGGTGCGACAGACGTGTGCCCTCTCGTCCCCGTGGCAAACATTACGATGGAGGAGACGGTAGCGTACGCACACAAGCTGGCTCAGCGAATCGGTGAGGAGCTGGATATCACAGTATTCTGCTACGAAAACGCGGCGGTGAAAGAAGACCGACGCAACTTGGCTACAGTGCGAGCCGGGGAATACGAGGCACTCAAAGAACGACTGGCAACGCCGGAATGGAAACCCGACTTCGGACCAGCCGAATTCAACCCGAAGTCGGGGGCAACAGCGGTAGGTGCAAGAGATTTCCTCGTAGCGTACAATGTGAACCTCAACACGACTTCGACGCGAAGGGCGAACGCCATTGCCTTCGATGTTCGTGAGAAGGGTCGGATCAAGCGCGAAGGCAATCCGCTCACCGGCAAGATCGTGAGAGACGAAAATGGCGCCCCGGTATGGTCACCCGGTTCGCTGAAGGCTGTTAAGGCCATCGGATGGTTCATCGAGGAGTATGGTGTTGCGCAGATCTCCATGAACCTCACCAATATCAGCGTCACTCCCGTGCACGTCGCATTCGATGAGGTATTCGACAATGCGAACGCGAGAGGTGTCCGCGTCACCGGCTCAGAACTTGTGGGTTTGATTCCACTTCAGGCTATGCTCGATGCAGGAAAGTACTTTCTGCGGAAGCAGAAGAGGTCAACCGGCATCTCCGACAAGGAGATCATCAAGATCGCGGTGAAGTCATTGGGCTTAGACGATCTTTATCCGTTCAAACCCCAAGAGAAGATCATCGAATACGCGATCGCAGGTGAGAAGGAAACGCAGTTGGTCGACCTGACGGTTGAGGGGTTCGTCGAGGAAACCGCATCCGAGTCTGCCGCACCCGGGGGCGGTTCCATTTCAGCTGCCGCTGGAGCCATGGGGGCGGCACTGGGTGCCATGGTCGCCAACCTCTCCTCTCACAAGCGCGGATGGGACGATCGTTGGGAAGAGTTTTCTGACTGGGCTGAGAAGGGAAAGAAGTACCACGAAGAACTCCTATTCTTGATCGACGAAGACACAAACGCGTTCAACAAGGTAATGGCCGCGTTCAGCCTTCCTCAGGGATCTGAAGCGGAAAAGGCCGAGAGAGAAGAGGCTATCGAGGACGCGACGAAGGAAGCCATCGATGTGCCATTCCGTGTTTTGCAGGTGGCATGCGACTCGATGGAGGTCATCAAGGCGATGGCCGAGACTGGAAATCCGAATTCTGTTTCGGACGCGGGTGTCGGGGCTCTATGTGCGCGGACCGCCGTAATGGGCGCGTACCTCAATGTCCGTATTAACACTCAGGACCTGAAGGACCGCGAGTTTGCTGAAGACAGGATCAAGGGGGGCAAAGAACTACAGGATAAGGCGATCGCGTTGGAGCAGGAGATTCTGGAGATCGTAGAATCTAAGCTCTAGAGCCGTGTAAGTCGTCAGACCGCTTTTGGAGGGGACATGGAACGCCTTCGTTTCTTTGTGCTGATCGCCGTCTTTGCTGTGAGTGCGACGTCGACGGGTCACGCACAGCGCCGTCATAGGCATCAAGGCTTTTGGATCGGCTTCGGTATCGGCGGTGGCGTGAATACCGCACAAGACGTTGCTGACGACAAACGGGGCGGAGGCGCCGCTTACGTTCGCCTCGGCGGCACGCTGTCTCAAAAGTGGTTACTGGGTGGCGAGATAAGCGTCTGGGGCCGCCAGGATGACACGATTCTCGGCGACAATTCTGTTTCCCTCACGAGAAGCAACGCCACTTTCACCGCCATGTTTTTCCCAAGTGAGAACGGCGGTTTCTTTTTCAAAGGAGGTTTGGGCGGCGCCAATGTCGAGCAGCGGGTAGGAGACACCAAGGTCTCGAAGCAGGGGGTTGGCACAACACTGGGATTGGGCTATGACATCAGGCTCGGCAGAAACTTGTACCTTACGCCCAACCTCGACGCACTGGTTCAGACTTTTGAGACAGTGAATGAAACCACGACCAATACCTTGGTACTGCTCACACTAGGTTTGACCTGGCATTGACCGTCGCAGCCTGGAGCGAAGTTTTCTGGACACGGCTCTCACTGGAGCCGTGAATGAATCAAGTCATACGCACCGGGCAACAAGTCACCAGAAGCTGAGACTATCCCATAGGGTCCGTGTTCGGCCAGCAGCGAATCCACCGCCCTACCGGTTGAGCGCTTGCCAAAATGCCACTCGCGCAGAGAGTCAGGCCAACCCGCAAGCAACGTGTTCGACACCTCTTGAATGTTCTCAATCGTTCCAACGCCTTTTGCCTCTACCTCAATCTCGTGGTGTCGCACTGGTCCGAACTCGAGAAAAAAAACCACGGAATCGATAACCAGCTCCGCAACAACGGTTGGCGGTTCATCACAGGTCGACACTTCGCGCGGTCGCCGAACTGTGCTGCGTGTGTGATCGGTAGCGAGACCCATCAGGGAAACAATAGTATGTGGCTCATGCCACTCATTCGCCGAGCACGGAGGAGTGAGTGTCAGGCCCGATTCTGCGAGCCGACCCACAATCAGGTCGATCGCCTCCGGCGACCAAGCCAACTCGATCTCTTCCCTTCTCAGTCCACCACCTGAGACGTCTCGAGCCCTACCCTTTAGCGTTATCAGCTGATCTCCATCCACGAGCCTGAGCCTCAAACCGAAACCGAGCGACCGAAGACTGCGATCGGGAAGATCCAGGTAGACATCTCGGATTGCGATATCGGGCCCCGGTGTCAGCGAATAAGGGCCGACTTCGGTCAGGTTTGCGACTTCGCCCACCATGCGGTCAGGTGATTCGGAGCAAACCGCCAGCGTGGTTTCGATCTCGACCTGATTTGCCACGTCTATCTACTCCATCCGTAGGCGAGTTTTCCAATTCAACTCAGATCAAGCACGTTCAATGTTGCAGAATACTAAGAGAAAAGCGCCGTCGGTACCGAATTACCGACGGCGCTTTGGTCACCTCCGCAGCCCGGCACAATGCCAAAGCGGCATCAGCCGGCGCACACGAGAGTGTGCGATTCGGTCCGGGTCAGGTGCCCCCGTGGCGATCGCTTGCCCACGCCAGGCTGCGGCCGGTTTCTAGACTAGACAATGGATCACCTCCTTTGTTGAGTTATTGCCTCGGGCGGAATCTCTGGTTCGATGGGCCCATTTACTTGACCCATCAACCTCATCACCCCTTGAGACGCTACTTCCGTGTATTCCCGCAAAGATGCCGCGAGCGCCTGCTGATTGGCATTCACGGCACACGACTATTCATGGGCCTCGTATCGTGTTCGGTTCAGGCCACCCCCCGACGGTCACTGCCCGCTCGCCTCTCGCCAGCTCTACGCCAGTCTTCGGCTCGTCGATCGAAGTTACCGCGCTGACCCACTGGCAGCGAGACTTGTGCCACACGGCGATCGGCAACGCGTCGCTCCACTCCGACACGTCGAGCCAGTTTCCTGCGCTCGGCTACCCGACGCTCAATGTGCATTTCCTGGGTCATCGACTTCTCCCATCACAGCACACACGCTTCCGTCGGATACCCGACGGCAGCTCAATATTTGAACCTAAATCAATTACTGCGCTGGTCAATCCCAAACATGACATATGCTAGGCTCTCCGACGTGCCTGTCGTCGGTCGTCGTTCACGCGTCTTTCTACACACCTTCGTCTTTGGTTTGACCGACGCTCACCCTCAGCGCGGCGTTCTTCGGCACGTGCCACGCGCGCGACTCTCCTGTCATGCGGTCCGCAGCGTCGGTCTGAACTCGAACGGCGCTGGTTCAGAGTACGTCTCCGCAAGGCGCAATTCCTGGTGAGCGTTGAGCTTCCCTTGGCCCATCGCTCGATGGACCGACGCTGTAGCCAAGTGGCAATGCGCAGTTCCGCTTCGGACATGCCCGTCGCGCATTCAAGTTCGTGTTCTACCTCATACGCGGTTGAATCAGTGGTACGGTCGCCATACTCGAATCCGAACTCTGCTTTCACCCGCGACAGGGAACATCTGATATCTGCCGAAGAAAGGTCGCTAGTTTCTCTATAAAGCAACTCAACCAACGACGAATCGGGCGCAAGAAGGTCCTCGAGGGATTCTTTGACCTGTCGGTCGATTAGTTGGCACCTCCACTGAGATTCTATGCGGTTTTCCCTCAGCCTCTCCTTCGAAAGGAGTCCGAAGAGCTCCAGAACCTCTTCGAGAGGGTCTAGCGAGAGCCGTACAGCATCAAAGGCTCGCTGCTCAGCCGGCAGACCTAAGTGAGCGTTGTACACTTCGTAATCGTCGCCATCGGTGAGTAGCACCCACTCGAATCCCGCGATTCCAGCCCGGGGCAGCAAGTCGTTCATCACACTTTCCCGATCGAACTCCTCCGCCAATCCTCTCAAATCCACCAGAAAACAGGGAGTACCCGATAGAAAAAGCGCCAAGCCCGAGTTTTCCTCTCTCCCTTCAAGTCGAAAGTCGATCCTGACTTCGTCAGCATCCGCGGTGTTCCATCCGAGAGCGTCTAGGATTGGAGCAACCAACTGGGACCTGACACATTCGCGGTGCTCGAGGAATCGCCGGTCTTCTGGTACGAGGGTGATGCGCGCCCGGTGAATCTGCGCTTGTATCTGCGAAAGGGTGCGCTCCAGTTCGGTCGTCATAGAGGTCCCCCTGAGACGTTTTGCCTACCAGACCATCAGCCCAAACCTGACGCCAAAGTCCGCCAAGTGCGCAGAAACAGGTCATGGGCCGATTTTGCGCGCTCCAACTATAAGACACACATGGCTTTACGCCAAGCTTCCGCATCTATTAGCCTGCACAGAAAGATCCGCGACAAGAAGCTCATCCAAAACTCCCGGAACGTCTCAACACTCCGTAAGTTGTTTAATTACATAGTTTTACGGGATGTGCTTGGGTTTGACGTGCGTTGGGTTCGCGTTGGATCAACCCGGTAGCAAAGACCGAAGCGCGTCAAGAACGGTTGCCGCACTTTCGTCGAGGCCGCGCGCAGCCCGCTCAGCCGCAAACAGCGCCCGTCTAGCGGTACGGCCCGCGCCCGTCTCAATCGCCGATTTCACGACTGCGACGGCTTCCGAGAACGCGGCATCACCGGGCAAAGCCTTAGCCATCAATTCGACTCGTAATACGCTGGACTCCAGCCCGTCGCTCCCCGACAGCTGCTTAATCGCAAGCTTGCGCAATCTCTGGCGCTGCCCATGGGTGAGGCACTCCCCGCGTATGACTTGTGCGAAAAGCGGAGCGGCAAACGAATATCTGGAACCGTCGAACACAAGAAAGCGATGACGCTCGAGTGAATCCAAGGCTTCTTCCAACTCCCCACCCGATATACCGGCCAAGGGTTCGATCAAATCGAGGTCGAGGGCAATGCCGGCTATGCTGGCGGCATGCAACACCTTAAGGCTGTTTTCATCCAGATCCGAAATGCGCGCCATGATGGCCAAGCGTGCCAGATCGGGTATTGAGAACGGGAGCGGGCTGTCGAACGTAGCCTTTGGCTGCGGCCATCCTAGGAGGTCGTCCTTTAGTGTAGGTGCCTTCTCGAGCCCGTGCAGCAGCGTGACCGCCAAGAACGGACTACCTCCACTTTCATAATGCAGACGTCGAGTCAAGCGATCCGCGTCCTCAGCAGACGTACACCACGGCGCTAGATGCTGAACCAACTCGCCCGTGTCGCCGATCGTCAGTGGCTTGAGGTGAATGGTGGTTCCACTGAGATCCCGCCCGACGCTCGCCCTCAACCGCGCAAACTCTGCCGATCCGCGGTGCCCTGCACTGTCGGCGGCCATTAGAAGCACGACAGGAATCTCACGGAGCCGCCTCATGACCGCTCCCAACGCCTCGATTGAGGCGCCGTCGGCCAGGTGTGCGTCATCCAACACCACGGCGACAGGCTGTTCGTCTGCCACTGCTCGCAGCACCGCTTCCAGGGCGGACGCCACATGCGCCGTGTCACGCGGTTTCCCCGGTTCGAATCGTTCCGCAAGACTCGGCGCGATCGCCGCAAGAGTCTCGAGCGCGTTTGGATCAGCACCAGCGAGTCCAGGAGCCGAATCGAGACCACCTCCGACTACCAATCCGAGCGAACTCCAGCGAGCGTCGTGGTCGCTGACCAGCGGCCTCGCCATGGACACGATTGTGCCCGACAACGACGCTCGTTTCGCACAGTCATTCAGGATGCGTGTCTTGCCCATCCCCGGATCGCTTACGATCACCAAGACGCTCGCCTGTCCCCCAAGGGCACCCTCCACCAGAGCAAACGCCTCCGTACAAATCGAGGCACGCCCAACTAGCGGTGGCTCGTCCTGTACGCGAGCAGCAGAAATACCCTGCCAGCGTCCGTCCCGAATCCGTTGAGAAAGCGAGTCGAGTTCCTTCCCTGGGGCCTCCCCTATCTCCTCGTCGATCAGTCTGACAAAATCATGGTAAATCGCCAAGGCACCGGTTGCATCTCCTGCCAGCGCGAGGGCGCGCATCGCCAGGTTGGCCGCTGGCTCCAAAAACGCGTTCAAGCGGAGCGCTTGTTTTGCCGCAGCCAGCGCGTCGCCAAATCGACTGGCTGTGAGGTCCCGCTCACCGCGAACCAGCAAACATGAGGTAGCTAGGCTATGCAGGCGCGTACGTTCCGTCGCCATCCAGGTTTCGAACGCAGCCGCATCGTCAACTGAAAAGCCTTCGAGGAAATCTCCTCTCAAGTATTCGACCGCGGACTCTGGACTTTCCTCAACGGCCTGCAAGAAGAGCTCGACGTCCAGCTCCAACGACTCTCCAGACAAACCGATCATGTCACCGTACGATAACAGCCTCCGCGCCCCAAGTCCGGTCCGAAGTCGACGCACTGCTTCATTTAGCGAATGCCGTGCCTTGTCTTGTGCTTTGTCCGGCCAGAGTGTGCCCATCAGATGGTCGCGAGATCGTTCCCTGCCTGGCGACAAAGCCAGATAGATGAGTAAGGCATGATGCTTTCGCCACAGCACGTCGGCGGGCGGCTCCGCTCCGTCAACGCGGACGAGCGGTGCACCAAAACAGATCAGCTCCAGTTTCGGAAGTGTTTCGGTCTTTGCCATCGAGTGTGCCTTGGCGACCAGACTGCTTACCCAGAATTTGACCTTGATTACAGCTATTGGAGTGCGAAGATACGCCAGAAGTCGGATGATTGCGAGCGCCGGCGGTTTCGTCTAGTTTCGTGGCATCCTGGCTGCGAGCTCCCAATGACGGTCTATTTGTTGTTCGACTCACCCGTGACCGCGACGTTCACAGCCACCGCTCTCGCTCTGTCAACTCCAAGCTCTACTGGGTCCGGCATAACCAGCACTCCTTTCAGACGCGCCGGCTCATTGCGAGCATGTTTGGATCTCAAAAGCAAGATGTGGACTACTCCATCGGCCCGAGTGATTCTCTGTTGACCTCCGTGAGCTAAGACTCCTCGTTCACTCGCAAAGAAAAATGCACCGTCGAAGGAAGGCGGTGGCGAGTGAGCCGGAACGATCTGCAGATCGAAACCGCCTTCAGTTCGAGAGGCGCTCATAGTCCATGACTCAGCAACGACCGGCAAGCTGGCACGCGTTTCGGCAAACGCCTCTTGCCGTCGAGCGTTGGGTGCCGCCGCTTCATCGCTGATTCGTATTTCGAAGTCCAATTCCGCCATTGCAGGCAAGCAGATGTTGCTGCATACGAGCCAATGCGCTTCTGCCGCGAGGGTCACTGTCTGCCCCGGTGTGAGCGAGCCCGGTGGTGTGATCTCGGTCAACAGCAAAACCTCGTTTTCATAGCCGTAGCTCACAACGGTCGATTCTTCGACCTTGCGCGGAAACGGCCATTGGATTTCTCCAGCACCGTATCCGGCCGGCATGTCCCAATCGATTGCAGCCGGCTGGCCGGCGTCACCCGGGTTGATCCAATAGGTGTGCCAACCTGGATCCAATTCGATTCTCAGCCCTACTGAAAAGGGCTTTCCCGGCTGCACCGAGCGTACCTCGGGTATCAACTCGGCAGTGCTGTGGGGGCTCGGATCATCAGCTTGTTGAGGCGCGGCGCAGGCAAGCGAAAGTACTTGCATAGCCACGAGAAATAGCCCGGTGCCCATGTGACACAGGCCGTGCAAAAACAACATAAACTCAGGGGTGGCGTCTTTCTCACATCGCATTGGAGCAAGTCCAGGAAAATCCAAACACGTGGTTAACTATATGCTATGCTCTAGCTCCCGTCAGGTATCATACACCTTCCCACTCCCGCGTTACCCGATTTGTCGGTCGAGGTTCCTGTATTGAACCGCCTCGCTTACATGGTTTGCAGCGATCTGGGCTGTCTCTTCAAGATCGGCAATCGTCCGCGAGATCTTCAGAATTCTGTGGTATGCTCGCGCTGACAACTTGAGGCGCAAAATTGCCGATTGCAGCAGTGCTTCCGCTTCAGAACTGACCCCGCAATACATCTTGATGTCGCGCGGTCCCATGTGGGCGTTCGCGAACACACCGTCTCGCCCCGCAAACCGTTCGAGCTGACGGGCCCGTGCGGAACTCACTCGTTCCCGGATTGAACCGCTCGCCTCACCAGAACGATCGTCAGAAAGGTCTCTATACGGCACCGCAGGCACGTCGACGTGAATGTCGATGCGATCCAACAAGGGACCAGAAATCCGCGAAAAGTACTTCTCAATGCCAAGATCACCGCAGGTGCAAGTGTGTCCGGGATCGCCGAAATAGCCGCACGGGCAAGGGTTCATGGCCGCAACTAACATGAACCGGGCAGGATAACAGAGAGAAATCTGAGCGCGAGAGATTGTCACACATCCATCCTCTAGCGGTTGGCGCAAGACTTCGAGAACATTCTTGCGAAACTCTGGCAACTCGTCTAAGAAAAGCACTCCCCCATGGGCGAGACTCACCTCGCCAGGTTTAGGGAACGAGCCACCCCCGATCATCCCGGCATCACTGATCGTGTGATGCGGCGCCCTAAACGGTCGCGTACGCACCAATGAAGCACCGGGGCGTATTAGACCTGCTACGCTATGGATTTTGGTGGTCTCGAGAGCTTCATCTAGGCTCGTCTGTGGCAGGATCGTGGGGATGCGCCGCGCAAGCATCGTCTTCCCGGACCCCGGCGGGCCGAGCATGAGCACGTTGTGTCCACCGGCGGCGGCGACTTCGACGGCTCGCTTGGTGTGCTCCTGACCCTTTACGTCAGCAAAGTCCAGGTCCTCGGAAGGTGCCGCGTCATCGAAACCAACGGCGTCAGATTCTCGATGCTGCAAGCTGCCTTGGTTCGAGAAAAAGTCGGCGACCTGCCCCAGGGTCTCAGCACCCCACACCTCGATCCCGTCTACGACGCCCGCTTCAGCCAGATTGTCAACCGGAACTACCACTCCACGCAGGCCGGCGGTCCTACACCCCAAGGCAATCGAGAGGGCACCACGCACTGGGCGGAGCCTACCTTCCAGCCCTAGTTCTCCAACAACCACGTAGTCTGCGATGCAGCGTTGGCCGTTAGCATCTGTATCGGTGAGCTGCTCGGTCGCCGCGAGGATCCCGAGGGCGATCGGGAGGTCGAATGCAGACCCGTCCTTACGTACGTCGGCCGGGGCGAGGTTTACGGTGATGCGCTTGAGTGGAAACTGAAAGCAAGAGTTTGCAATCGATATCGGTTTCAACGTCAACGAGATATGCATCGATTCCCAGCACAGCGGCAGAGCGAATCCGAGCAAGCACGTCTGCAACACCTCCGAGTTCGAGCGTGCCTCAACCTACTGACTGGGATACCGCGACAGCGTACCGTTTTTATCGGAACTGGTGCTATTTCCCGCACGATTCGACAGAGTCCGCCATCAATCATCCCCAACTTCCCCCCAAGAGAGTGCTCTATGTTCCGAGTACTCTCCGCAGCCTATCGATCAGCACTGTCGGCGTGAACGGTTTTTGTATGAACCCTGCCAGACCCCGACCGGCGACTCTTTGACCGTGTCTTCCTCTGCGAAACCACTCGTGAGGAACACATGCACGTCCGGGCGTTCACGATGAATCTCATAAAAAGCGGCGTCGCAATTCAAAAGCGGCATTGTGAAGGCGACAAAAACAGTAGAGATCACACCGGAGTTCTCCCCTTACCGACCCCCGCCCCGGAGAGCTACCTTAGGCCATGGTTTATGCATTGATGAGTGGCGGAGGGAAAAACTCTACGGTTGCTCTCGACCGGGCTCGCGGAGATAGCATGGATGTTGGCTACCTGGTGTCGATTTGCGCCGGTTCACCCGATCGGATCCGATTCCATGGGACTCCTCGTACATTGATCGACGAACAGGCGAAGAGCCTAGGACTCGAGCATATCACCGTACAGACTGCAACCCAGAGTCTGGAAGTCGCCTTTCAGGAAGCGCTTCACAAACTGAAGCAACTCGACGTCACTGGCGAAATTTTCGGGGACATAGGTCTAGATAGCGTACGCACTTGGTACGAGGATCGAGTCAACGCAGCAGGATTGGAACACATTGAGCCAAACTGGGGCGAACCATCCATCGAGATCGCATGGGAGGTTGTCGAGAGGGGATACCAGGCATTGGTGGTGAGTGTAAATCGAGCACACCAGGCAACTAGGTTTTTAGGCAGGGAATTCGACGCAGATCTGGTTACTGAGATCGGATGTACCGATGGAATCGATCCGAGCGGTGAACGCGGAGAATACCATACTCTTGTGTTCGACGGACCCGCGTTCGCCCGGCCCGTCGATTTCTCCATCGGGGACGAATTCGAGTTTGAGGCCCACAAGCTGATCGAGCTGGCTCCGCTCGCGACAGTGTGAGGTTTCGGCTTGAACGGGAAACAACCGAGGGAGAGGCTCCAGAAACTCGAACGAACCGACTAGTGGTTCCTATCATGTGGCGATGGCATCATCTGGGCACCGCCTTTTCCCGCCGCGCTTCACCACCCGGGCGTGTATTCTGGACGATCTCGTTACCGTTGGCAAAACCCGCGTTGGCAACCCTGGGCCTGTTCGCGTTCATCGAAGCGTGGAAGAATCTCGTTTGGCCACTGGTTGCCACACGATCGATGAGCATGCGCACCGTGGAAGTCGGAATCGCTTCCTTCCATGGCACCTTCGTGATGAACTGGCCCTACCAGATGGCCGCCGCGGTCACGGCGGTAGCCCCGATATTGATCCTGTTTTTCTTCACACAGAGGTATTTCGTACGCGGCATTCAGATGACGGGCTTCAAATGATAGCCGGCACTATGATTGGGAGCAGAGTATCTACGACGATGAAATGGCCCGTCCTACTTGCCGTCTCTTTCTCCTGTCTCCTAGCCATGAGCCTCTGGTTCTCCGCAACTGCTGTCGTGCCAGCACTCACCTCGCACTGGAACCTCGAAGGCGGAGCTGCGGCATGGCTTACAATGTCGGTGCAACTCGGCTTCGTGCTTGGTGCACTTCTGAGTGCACTCTTCAACGTGCCGGACCTTTGGGCGCCGCGGAAGGTGTTCGCGATCGGCGCATTCGCTGGCGCGCTGCTGAACGCAATGATACCGGCCTTCGACGTTGGGTTCGCTACGGCGGTGTTGATGCGACTGGGAACTGGGATGACGTTGGCGATGGTTTACCCCGTTGCCATGAAGATCATCGCGACCTGGACGGACCGAGACCGTGGACTTGCCATCGGGCTCCTGGTCGGGGCACTGACCGTTGGTAGTGCATCTCCGCATCTAGTCAGAGGACTTGGCGGGACGCAGAACTGGCAGCTGGTGCTTTACGCAGTCTCCGGCCTGGCAATCATCGGGGCCGCGATCGGCTGGTTCGCGGGCAGGTTGGGACCACACGCGGTACCAGCACCGAGGTTCAAGTGGCAACACATGGGGCGTTCGTTGGGGATTCGACCCCTGAGGCTCGCGAACTTCGGGTATCTCGGCCACATGTGGGAGCTCTACGCGATGTGGACGTGGATCCCGCTCTTTCTGGCTGCCTCGTTTCAGGCATCGGGAATGGCTGCGGCGCGGAATGACAACCAAGTCGAGGCTATGGCATCGATCGCAGCTTTTTTTGTAATTGCAGCCGGGGGCGCTGGCAGCCTTTTGGCAGGACACCTTGCGGATCGGTGGGGACGCACACGCACCACGATACTCAGCATGCTGGTTAGCGGGTCCTGCGCGCTTTCAATCGGATTCTGTTTCGACGCGGCTCCCATCGTCGTGTTCGCTGTAGCGCTCGTATGGGGAACCAGCATCGTCGCCGACTCTGCTCAATTCAGCGCGAGCGTCAGCGAACTTTCGGAACGCGAATATGTTGGCACTCAATTGACCACCCAGACTGCCATGGGATTCTTATTGACGATGGTATCGATCAGACTTGTGCCGGGTGTTCTGGATCTGGTGGGATGGAAGTGGGTATTCGCGTTCCTCGCGCCAGGCCCTGCTTTCGGTATCTGGGCGATGTGGCGCCTGAAGCAGTCGCCGGACGCTGAGCGCTTAGCTGGTGGACGCGGATGAAGACTGTGCTGTTCTACGGACTCCGTGTTAACTTGGCGACGAAAGCTTTGATTCGTCTACCCGAAGAACCAATAGGAAACAAATGCACGACGAGCCACGCGATCAGAAACCGCGCATTCGCCTCACCACGCTGTCGCACGGCGCTGGTTGAGCCTGCAAGCTCAGTGCAGCTGAGCTGACGCAGGTACTGCGTCACGTACCGCACGTCGAAGACCCTCGAATCCTTGTCGATGCGGTTGCACGCGACGACGCCGCCGTGTTCAAGTTGTCGGAGAACAGGGCAATCGTCGTGTCCGTGGATTTCTTTGCGCCTATCGTGGACGATCCACGCGCTTTTGGAGCAATCGCAGGCGCCAATGCGTTCAGCGACTTGTACGCGATGGGTGCCACACCACTGTTGGCGCTCAATCTCGTTGCTTGGCCTCGCGATCCAGAAATGCTAGAGCTATTAGGTGAGACGCTCGACGGAGGATTCGCCGCCGCACGGGAGGCGGGAGCATTCGTGCTAGGCGGTCACTCTATCGATGACAAGGAACCAAAGTACGGAATGGTCACGGTCGGTGAGGTCCGCCCGGATCGCGTAATCAGTAATGCTGGGGCAAAGCCGGGTGACGCACTCATTCTGACCAAGCCGCTCGGAACTGGCATCCTCAGTACGGCGCTCAAGCGCGATATCATTGATGAGAGTGATATGGAGTACGCTATCGAGGTGATGTCGCATCTGAATTCAGGTGCCGCGTCTGCGATGCGGGAAATCGGGGCTTCCGTCCACGCAGCCACCGATGTGACCGGGTTCGGGCTCTTGGGTCATTTGTTGAACATGCTGATCGCGAGTGGCCGGAGCGCTCGGGTTACTGCAGGTCAAGTTCCTATGTTCGATGGTGTCTTGGAGCTAGCCGATCGTGACGTAGTACCTGGCGGCACCACAACCAATCTCAAACACGCTACAGAGGTTACCGAGTGGGCGGACGGGATTTCGGCAGCCGAGCGACTTCTGCTATGTGATGCACAGACGTCCGGCGGGATGTTGATTGCCGTCGATCGGTCCGAATCTGAGAATCTCGTGCGAGCTCTCGAACGGCATAAAACGCCGGTTGCGTCGCAGATTGGTGAGGTGGTCGAGCAACGAGACGCGCTGCTCGAGGTAATCCCGTAATCTTGTTGGTCTTTGGAGCATCGAGGCCAGGAATGAACGCAAGAACTCGAGAACGCCTTTCCCCGACGACGATTGTGTGCGCGATGGTCACACTGCTCGTTCTGGCGACACCTGGCGCTGCACAGCCACAACAAGACATCGTGGTTCCCAAGTTCGACTTCGAGCCCTCATCTCTCGCCCTGAGGTACGATGTGCGACCGCGCCAGTACTTGGGTGTCCTCGGACGAGCCGCTGCGTGGCTGGGTAGCGAGACCGGTGAAGCCGAACTCTGGGTGCATCCGATAAAACTCGCTAACAACTTCAAGCTCGCATTTCACATCCCTGACTATGTCGAGCCAATCGACGGCTACGACGTCGCACGCTTCGTCGAAGTAAGACCGGAACTGACGACTATCACGTACAGCCACGCCACGTTTACTGTGCGACAGCACATACTAGCACCGCTACACTCGCCGGGGCTGCTCGTACTGCTGGACGTGCAGACGTTTCGACCTCTGGAGCTCCATGTCAGTTTCAACACAGTCTTTCAATATGCCTGGCCAGGTGCGTTCGGCGGTCAGTACGCATTTTGGAGCGATGCGGATAAGGCGTTCGTACTATCCGAGAGCCGGCAGGAGCACAATGCGATGATTGGCTCCCCTTGGGCGACAACTGCATCAGCCCATCCCGCTCACGCGCTGCCAAACACACCGAATACGTTTGTGCTGCCCGTCGACACAGCACGCGCCGCAAATGAGTTCATTCCGATTGCGATTGCGGCGGGCATCGCGCCTCGAGAAGACGTTGCTTCCTCGTATCGGTCAATGATCGAGAATGCGCAGGAGTTGTACCGAGAGAAACTCTCACACGTATCGGATTTACTCGAAAACACTACCTCGATAGACACTCCCGACGACCAGCTCGATAAAGCGTTCGCGTGGTCGAAGATCAACCTGGACGAAGCCTTCGTGTGCAACCCGGATTTGGGGTGTGGGCTCGTTGCCGGGTGGGGACCGTCAGGCCCCGGTACGCGGCCTGGATTCGGTTGGTATTTCGGGGGTGATGCTGCGATCAACTCATTCGCTATGGACGCGACCGGCCTCTGGTCGCAGGTGGCGGATGGTCTCCGTTTTCTCGCGAAGTATCAAAGGGAAGACGGGAAGATCCCGCACGAGATATCCCAATCGGCCGGCCGTATTCCCTGGTTTACCGATTTTCCCTACGCGTATTACCACGCCGACACCACACCCTATTGGATAGTGGCGCTCTGGAAATATTGGCGCGCATCCGGAGATGACGATTTTCTGGATGAGCTCTGGCCATCGGTAGAGAGAGCTTTCGCGTGGTGCCGCACGCGAGATTCCGACGGTGATGGAATCATCGAAAACGGTCCGGGAAACCTTGGCGCAATTGAAGTGGGACAGCTCGGCGAAGGTATTCATCAGGACATCTATCTCGCGGGTGTGTGGATCGAAGCGCTCTCGGCGATGAGAGAATTGGCAGCAGCACGGGGACTGGAGGAAATTGCCAAGGACGCGATGGATCAGCATGCCCGTGCAACAGCGGCCTTGAACACTGATTATTGGCGAGAAGAAGAGGGGCACCACGCGTTCGGCATTCTCCAGTCGGGAGGCACCAATGACAATCTGACCGTCTGGCCGGCAACCGCCGCATCGTTCGAGTTGCTGGATGAGGATCAGGCGGAACAAACGCTCGTGAAATTTGCGGCCGACTCGATCAGCACCGACTGGGGAGCACGCATCTTGTCGACGGGAAGCTCGCTCTACGACCCGATGCACTACAACAACGGAGCAGTCTGGCCATTTGTCACAGGGTTCGTAGCGTGGTCACAGTACAACTATAGAAGGCCCTGGGCGGGATACCCCCTCATCGACGCGCTCAAACAAATGACTTTTGACTGGGCGAGGGGCAGGCACCCAGAGTTGCTGTCGGGCCGGTATTATCGGCCACTGGATACGGCGGTGCCGCAGCAGTTCTTCGCGACCTCGATGCTAGTCTCGCCAATCGTTGCAGGAATGCTCGGTTGGGAGCCCGACGCTCCCAATGAGAGTGCTCGGCTCGCACCACAGCTGCCATACAGCTGGACTCGAACCTCCGTCCACAACCTCTTGGTCGGGAATGCTCGTATTGACCTCGCCATGAAGCGCGGGGATGGTAGCATCGAAGCCACCGTGAGCCACGTAGGACAACCAGTAGATCTAGAACTGGTGTTGTCGTTACCGCCGGGCGCAGCTGAAATCCAACCAACAGATCAGACGGTTCTGCCCCAAGACGCTATAGTGGTAACGCATGGTCGACACGACGTTCAGGTCTCAACGCAGTTGAGGCTTTCCGGCGAAGAGCAGCGAGTGTCTGTGCGCTGGGACGGCGGTCTCGCCGTAGTTGCCCCGACAATGCGATTGATCCCGGGCCAAGAGAGCAGTGGTCTGAGGATCCTCGACTTCATCTCCTCGAATGGTGGCTGGAGAATCGTTCTGGAGGGTGAAGCTGCTCGGGTTTACCTGGTCGATCTCGTCGGCATTCAACCTCGAGTAGTGGAAGGCCCTGCAGTTGTGATCGCAGACGGTTCCGATCACAAGCTCGAGGTCACCATGCCACCCGGACCGGGAAGAGCTACGACAACCATCCACCTGGTTCATCCATCCCTCTGATCAGTAATGTTCTCTGGCGCATATGACCCGAGCGCCTGGACTGGACTGGTGTTCTGTATAGCACCCGGTCGAGGCTTTGCATTTCGCTTCGCATTCGAGTTCGACGGCCGTCGTTACGACCGGTATGACGTGATGGACATAGTAGACGACATCGGTCCGTGCGTACCCGATGGCAGTTACGGTAGGCTTTCACTCAACCCATCGTTACGGCTACAGAACAGCGCAGGGTCAGTGACAACCTCTTCGCGCGCACACTCTCCCGCCGTAAACCTCGAGTGGTCGAAGTCGGACTCCGAAACCCGTGTCGGCCGAGTGTCTCTTATTCGTTCTGGTATCGTGGAATTCCGAGCGTACTTCCCATGGGACTGGAGCGGCTCTTGGACACATCGCAGCGAGGGTCCGAGTGTTCCGGAAGCATTCTTCTGTTTGACAGGTACAGATTCGTCGGCGCACGATGAGCTGCATGTCTCGCTCCTATGCACGGCACCGGGAGCGGCCCACGAGAATGAGATCATCCAAAACGCAGAGAGCGGGGAGTATCAGGTCCGTATTCCGATGGAGGCCGGTGAGTCACTCTGTTTTGTTGCGGCGTATGGGATTAACCAACGATCGACTGCGGTCGGCGTAGAGGAGGTCGAGCGGTGGCTGGTGGCGCACTCCAAAGGGCAATTGCCTGCGCCGCGACGGCAACGGTAACGGACTCTTCGAGTGGGGATGCGACCTGGATCTCCTCAAGCAGTCTCCCGCACCGTGGGAAAACGAGGCACGTCCTCACCAATTTGCGGCCTGGGATTCAGGGCAGGACGACCTGCCGAACTGGGACGATGCAAGATGGGTGGCGGAAACAGGGACCCTCGACCTGGAATCCGTAGACCTCAACTCTCTGCTCGCGCTCGATTTCGACTGCCTACGGAGAATCGCCGAGATGCTCGGCCTTTACTATGGCCACACGCCGTGGCTGTGAACGACAGGACTATCGAGCTAGGCAGTGAGAGCTTCCTAGATGCCTACCTCACTTTTCGTGCTTTGGCCAACTTCACTGCGCTAGCTCCCATGGCGACGATGTTCAATTCACTGCGCGAGGTGGGGGGCGGAAATGAAGTATACCGGAGAATTCGTGAGCACCTGTCGGATTTGCCACCACCGGGGTTCGAGCCGGCCGGGAACGAGATCGACATGGGCGCCTCGGCCAAAGGACGTCACGGATATCGCTAGGAGTGCCAAGTAATCGGCCCCGGATCACCGAACCGGGGCCGTCATACCAACTAAACACCGCTCACGACTCATCTCACCGTCATCATCGCATCCCGCGCAGCCTTGAACTCAGTCCCCTCACTCCAATTGGGGAAGGTAGCCTCGTTCGCCAAGCGGTACGCCACTCTGAAATAGAGTCGTAGGTCGTTAATGGCTCCCGAGAGATCCCAGTCCGGATCGTATTCATCTGAAGGCTGGTGGTAGTGGTTGGCGCTGTACTCGTCCCTCCATTGCTGGGTCCACTCCGGTCCGTTCTCTACGTGATCGATACCCGGGTTCGCGTAGAGCGCCGGAACACCGACCTTAGCGAAGTTGAAGTGGTCCGACCGATAGTAGGAGCCTGCTTCCGGCCGAGATTCTGGGTTTACTACTCGGTCCTGGTGCTCCGCAGCTTCTATGAGGTAGTCATCTAGCTCGGAGTTGCCATACCCGACAATGCTGATGTCATGCATGGGACCGAGAATGTTGAGCGCATCCATGTTTATTGCTGCCACCGTCTTTTCGAGGGGGTATACCGGGTTGGTTGCGTAGTATGCTGAACCCAACAAGCCTTGTTCCTCAGCTGTGACGGCCATCAGTACGATCGATCGCGACTGGCGTTGATCCAAACTGAGGAAGGCCTGTGCCAACTCGATCAGTCCAGAGATACCAGTCGCGTTATCCATTGCTCCGTTGAAGATCTGGTCGCCCTCGAGACTGGGATTAAGACCGAAATGGTCCCAATGCGCTGTGAAGACGACGTATTCGTCCGCGCGATCCGATCCGGGCACCAAAGCGAGAACGTTGTTGGATATCGATCTGACGACAGTGTTTTGGAGCGATACCGAAACGTTGAGCCCCAATGAAACTCCTCGGAATCCAGGCTGTTCTGCCGCCGTCTTCAACGAGTCGAAATCGACGCCCGCCTGTTCGAAAATCGATCCGGCCGTCTCGGTCGACAGCCATCCTTCGACAGCGACCCTCGACAAGTTGTTGTCTTCGGCCACTAGGGCGAACTGTGGGCCTGTCCAACTGTTTCTGACGGTCGCCCAGGGATAAGATGCGGGTTCCGTTTCGTGAATCACGAACGCTCCAGCAGCGCCTTGGCGAGCAGCTTCATCGAACTTATAGGTCCAGCGCCCGTAGTATGTCATTGTGTTGCCGTTGAAGACAGCGGTGTCTTGGGTCGCGAAACCCGGATCGTTCACCAACATCACCACCGTCTTTCCTGTTACGTCCAGGCCATCGTAGTCATTCCAGTCATTCTCGGGTGCTACGATGCCGTAGCCGACAAATACAATCTCAGAGTTCCTGATGCGCTCGCCGTCGACCACACGCTTGGTCCAAGCAACAAACTCGTCAGCATATCCAAATCGCATCGTTCTGCCGCGGCCGCTCACTTGAAGCGTCGCGCTCGGGTCGGCCGTGATCGAAACCAGTGGCACCTCCTGGAAGTAGCTGTCTCCGTTGCCGGGTTCAGCGCCGACCGCTTCAAATCGTGACTTCATATAGTTGATGGTGCTGTCTTCACCAGCTGAGGCCGGCGCCCGGCCCTCGAAGGCATCTGACGAAAGCACCTGAACGTCGGTAGCCAATTCGTCGGCCGTAATCGTGTCCAGAGCAGCTTCGAGTTGTGCATCGCCTCCACAGCCGGCAAGCAAAACGGTAAGCCCTCCGGCGACCACCATTCGAAATTCCCTCATTGTCTCTTCCCTTCGTCCTCTGTGTTGATCCATCTGTGATACCACCAGCTGGCACTCATCATTCACTACTCACTAGTGACCACTCACCGCAACGCCTGTAGCCGATCCGTCACCTCTCGCACTCGTTCTACCATCTGCGTGATTACTCCCGCCACTATCGCAGTGTATCTGCGGGCCTCATCGAGATCGCCTTGCTCAATAGCCTCTCTCACTGCTGGAATGGTCTTCACGCCGTATCCCGTGTAGAAACCCGGAGCGTACACCATGTGACGGAACCAAGGGCGGCGAGGCAGGCCATCCTCAATACCGAGTTCTCGCTCGCTCGTGTAAATCATTCGGTTGATCTCTTCCAAAGCGTTGCCGTCTCTTTCGAGCTCTGCGGACCCACTTGCCGTAGCCGCTTCGAGAGCAGCATCAAACTCCATACCCGCTTCGGCCAGCTCACCAACTGCACTGCGGAGTGCTTCCACATCCAGAGAATCCTCACCAAACTCTCTCGTCGCCAAGCCGGATATTTGTTTCACGTAGTCCGCATATGTCAGAGCAGCGTCAGAGAATGAAAACGGCAAGATCGGTGCATCGGCCATACGGAGCATCGCCGTCGCCATAGATCCCGCCAAGGTCTTACCGTAGGAGAACGTGGGATCGTGGAAACGCATGAAGAAATCGTAGCTGTCATATATCGAGTGGTAGATGCCTGTGGGTTGGGCACCACCGATCCCGATATTGGCCGAGGCGATGTTCAGATGATCGATGAACACCGTGTAGTCCGATCCGGATCCCAACGCACCAATCTTGAACTCTCTCTCACGTGCTCGTATGGAATCGTCTTCCGTACGTGCTCGCTCGAGGTCGCGATCAACGAGCGCCTCCAGCGCACTCTTACCTGTGATGGGATCGCGCGAGTCGCGGGCTACCTCTCTGAAGAACGTCTCGAGAGTGTGTGAACCCTGAACGCCATACCATCCTCTGCTATAGCTATCCGTATTGAAGTAGGTGACACCGTTTTCCCGAAGTTCGTCAGCGTGCTCTTCACCCCACTCCGTTGATCCAATCAGTCCCCATTCCTCAGCATCCCAGAGTGCGAAGATCATCGTGCGCTTCGGGCGCCAACCGGTTTCGAGCAGGGTCGAGAACGAACGAACCGACTCCATGACCGTAGATGCGCCGGACAGGGGATCTTGAGCACCGTTTACCCAGGCGTCGTGATGGTTGCCGTGCAACACCCACTGGTCCGGATACACTTCACCCGGAATTCGAGCAAACACATCGTAGATCGAACGCACCTGCCAGTCGAAGCTGAGCGCGACCCTAACTGTCGCCGGTCCTGGGCCGATATGGTACGTGATGGGGAGCGCACCCTTCCAATCGTTGTTGGGCGCGACCGGGCCGCCCAACGCGCGCAACAATGGCATGGCGTCCCCGTACGAAATCGGCAGCACCGGTATCGACATGATCGTGGCCGCTTCGGTCCGTTCGAGTCGGCGCGCGCCTTCCGAACTTCCCCAGCCTGGCGTTAACGGATCACCGGGGTGAAGCGGCATGTCCATCACGCTACCTCGCTGAACGCCGTGCTCGGGTCGCATCGGACCGACCGGATACGGCTCATCCACGTAGTACCCATCCTCTTCGGGATCGGAGTAGATGATGCATGCGATTGCACCGTTTTCGGCTGCTACCTTGGGTTTGATTCCACGCCAACTGCGGCCGTACTTCGCGATCACGATCTTCCCGGCGACGTCGATCCCCATTTGTTTCAGCGTCTCGTAGTCCTGCGGTATACCGTAGTTGACGAACACGAGCTCACCAGTGACGTCGCCATCGGCCGAGAAGGCGTTGTATGAAGGAAGTTGACCCTCGTCGGCAGCATCTTTGTCTTCGGTGAATGCCGTTTCCTCGAGCCTCGCCACGTAGTTACTGGGACTCACCAATTCGACGTGACGCTCTACGGGAGTCGGCAACAGCACTTGAAACTCCTCTATCCAAGCGTCCACTCCCCACGATCTGTACTTGGCGAGCACATACTCGGCGACCACCTTGGATCCCGGCGAGCCCGCATGGTGGGGATCCTCGCTCAACACGCGGATATACTCGTGCAAAAGGGCGGTGTCCGGTGTCACACGAAGGATCTGCTCGCGACGCACTTGTTCGTCCAATGCATCGGGAGGAAAACCGCGAATGGGCGTGGATTGCGCTTGGAGATCGGCGGAAAATGCACCGATCGCCGCGACGCCGCACACCAGCACGAACAACCAACAACGTATCATTGTCGTTTCCTTTCTAACTCGAGATTGTTGCCCGGAGTTTGAGGATTTTATACCCCGGCGCACCATGTAGGAAGGGTGCTAACTCCTCAAGGAACGATTGACGCACCGTCCGATGGTATACAGACACTGAATGTGCCATCAATTCCACCGGCTGCACGGTATTGTTTAGCCATATCGGAAACAAACCCTTGCGCCCGATCTCTGGCAACGAGGGCAACTGCACATCCCCCAAAACCAGCACCAGTCATCCTTGCGCCAAAACACGCATCGTGGCCTCTCGCAATTTCGGTGATCAAGTCGAGTTCACCGCACGACACTTGGTAGAGGTCTCTGAGGCTGACATGCGATTCATCCATCAGCCGTCCTGCGAGATCGAGTTTTCCGGCTCGAAGTGCATCTGCCATCTGCACGGGCCTGTGGATCTCGCTCACCACGTGCGTGGCTCGCATAAACACCGTTCTTTCCATTGAGTTCTCTACAGCCCCAAGCGAACGATCATCAACATCCCTAAGAGATCGCACCTGGGGGTTCGTTCGACGGAGAACCTTCACGGCAGCTTCGCAGCTCTGTCTTCGCTCGTTGTACTCACTCGCTGCCAGTGAGCGACGGACCCCCGTATCCATAACGACAAAACGCCCCTCCGGCGGTATCGAAACGTTCGTGTATTCGAGTGTCCTACAGTCGAGCAGCAAAGCGGAGCCTTCCACACACACCGAGGCGGCAAACTGGTCCATGATGCCGCAGTTCACACCAACATATGAGTTCTCGCCCTGTTGGCAGACTGACGCCACACGAACCGGGTCCCATTTACTACGCGAGGCATGCACCAAGCCACGCGCCACCGCCATCTCCAGCGCAGCAGACGAGGCGAGCCCGGCACCGACGGGCACGTCACCGGCTATCGCCATGTCGACTCCAGTAACTCCAAATCCCGCTTCACACATTGCCCACACCACGGCGGCAACGTAGTCGAACCAGCCATTCCCACCTGGCGCACGAAATTCATGTATCTCGCCAACTCGAGTTTCGTCGAATGCCACTGAATGTGCCCGAATCTTCTTGTCAGCCCGAGCCGCGAAAGCAACTGCCACATTCGCGTCTATCGCCACTGGAAGTACAAAACCAGAGTTGTAATCAGTGTGTTCGCCGATCAAGTTGACTCGTCCTGGAGCAACCGCAACGTCAGGACCCACGGCATGCTTGAACACGTCGGAAAAGGCGGCGCGGGCGAGATCAGTAGGGGTTGCCTTCATCAACTGCTCTGAACTCGGTCGAGGATTACATGCAAGGGGAAAAACACTCCATTAGGCGGTCACCTGTGAGCCTGCCAGAGCAATCTTTACTGTGGTCCCCTTCCCGACCTCGCTCTCCAATTCGATCTCGCCACCCCATGACTCCACGAGACGCTTGCAGATCGCGAGCCCCAGCCCGGTTCCACTGGTTGTGGTTGAGAACTGCGGTTCGAATACATGTGGCAAGTCGGCGTTAGTGATCCCTCGGCCATTGTCTGTGACCACGATCCTTGCCTGCCGCTCGCCACCACCTTCCACAGTCACACGCACTTCAGTAGCATCTCCGTCACGTGCATTTTCAATGAGATTGACGAGCACTTCTTTGACTTCGTCTTTCCGCACCTTGGCGACGACCGGATCCGCGGCACACACGAGCACGGTTGTTTCTCCACCGAGCGCGTAGAGTTCTGCAGTCTCACGTGCAATAACAACCAGATCGCCGGACAGCAGCGGTTCGGATTCGGCGAGTGGAGCACCGAATCGAGCAAACGCGCGAGCAATGGCATCCAGGCGTTCGATTTCGGCGAGAATCTGTTGAGCGGTTCTTTCCAACGTATGACCGAAATCACCGCGCGGGTCACCGTAGGTTCGTTTTAGGTGTTGAATACCCAATCTGATCGGCGTGAGCGGGTTCTTGATTTCATGCGCGATCTGGCGTGCCAATTCACCCCACGCGAGAACACGAACTGCACGAGCGAGCTCAGTCATGTCATCCAGCGCCAAAACACAACCACTGGGCTCACCGTGCATAGCCGAAATCTGAGCTCGGATCTGCACCTCACCTACCGTGAACTCGCTCGCGTCGGACTCGAGGCGTCCGTTCAGAAACCCGCGGACCCACTTCCACACCGGTACCCACTCGGCCCCGCCCAGCACATGGATATGGGCTCCGGACGGCAAAGGTGCGCCCAACAGCTGCTCGACGCGGGGATTGGCAATCATTACCCGCATTTCGCGATCGAGCGCCACCACACCAGTTGCCACATTCTTCAGAACCGAAGCGGTCCTTCTGCGGGCAGCCTCTAGCGCAGACTGGCTGCGATCGATGTCTGCGGCCATTCGCTCGAACGCTTCCACCACCGACATGAACTCTGTTGGCACTCCCGAGCCAAATGGCGGTAGCCGCTTGCCACTTCCTACGGCATCCGCTGCATCGCGGAGTGAACGAACAGGGCGGGCCAGGGAGCGGGCTGCGGTGGCCGAGAGAAGAACGGCGGCTGCCAATCCTACGAGCGTCGCGAGGAGTAGCCCGTACAGCAGGTCTTCTTGCTCCGTCAAGATGTCGCGAACATCCACAAGACGGGGCACGGCAAGAGTCGCCTCCGACTCCTCAAGCCCTTGGAATCTCCGATACCCCATTCTCGTTGGGTGTCCACCCACCGCCACGTTGACGGTAACCTCGGGCTCGTCGCTCATCTCTGCGCTATTATAGACGTCCGGCGGCATGAATTGATCCAAAAGCCCGAGCTCAGCCAGCACCGAGGGACTGGCTTCACGAAGAGATCCACCGTCGTACCAGGCCAGATCAGCATTCAAGCGTCTTGCCAGGTCCATCAAACGCACTCGAAGCTCCCCGGCATCGACGTCCACAAACTGGCGCGCTTCTCCCGCAGCGTCGCTCAACGTTTGGCTAATGAGAAGATCGCGACTGCGTACCGCGTTGCCCCGCGTACGCTGAACCGTCCAAGCCGCATATCCCAGCGTCGGCAGCATGAAGAAGCCCGCCAGAACAAACGAGAGCCGCGCTCGGTACGATCGAATAGTCACCAAACTTCGAATGCCCGGAGGAAGAACGAGCCTCCCCGTCAAGCCCTCACCGAGGAACCACAGAAACCCTACCAAAAGCACGTTCCAGACCAACACCAAAGCGCCCCGAACCAGCGATCGGCCTAGCCCACCCAACGACACCTGAATGCGCAGCGCAGAGCGTATACCCGGCTGTAGCTCGAGCGTGTTTACACCTCTTACCGCCCACCCATCTCTTCGCCAGCTGACCCGGCTCGCATCATCGAGGTCAGCAGAAAGCTCGCCAGCGGACATTTCGAACGGAGCTATGACGCTGCGCTCTCCACGTAAGAACCGGGTTAGCCGGGCCGGCTCAATAAGCCTCGACCTCGGTCCCACACCCACGGTCAGGACTGAGCGGTCAGGAAACGGAACGGCGGCGAGATAAATCACCCCGTGCGGGAGGTTTACTCGGGTGACTTCGATAGCACCCACGGGTTCTGTGGCTATGAACTGTAGTAGCTCAGAACTCAAATCGAGATCTGCGAGATCTAGTCTCGCCAACAACTCCGCATTGGGGCTCCAAGAAGCCAACACAGCTGGATACTCCTGCTGACTCAAGAACGAATGGTGCCAGAGTGCGTACAGTTCCGCAGTAGTGCTCGGAATACCACGCTCAATGAGTTCTTCCCCGAACCTCTCCAGATAGCCCATCGGAACCGCGTCGCCACCACTCACGCGTCCCGCGTCCCGTTCTGCCATGAGAAGCCTGCCCTTAGTAACGCCACCCCAGGTCAGCAGAGCTGCACCAGCACCGGCCACTACCGCAACCGTTGCTACTCTGCGCAATCGTGGAGCGGGCAGAACGGCCAAAAGGATTGGCGGAAGCCAAAGGAATGCGTACCAGAGAGGCCAGCCACCCGCCGGGTTCCATATGTACATACCTATGACCGAAACACCAACGACCAGAACTATCGCTGCCCACACCGTCCAAGCAGGAGCAGCGATTTCTCTTCTTCCTCGAACGAGAAACCCCGTAGCGAGTAGCACTGCGGCGCTGGCAACAGTCAGAGTTGTCTCCCAGGTCAGCCACAGTCCGACCCCGATCCCGCTGCTAGGCGGCGTAATTCCTTCGGCAAGCGACGCCATGGCAAACGGGGTAAAGAGCACCAGCGCAGCTGCCATCAACAAACCTGACCAATGCCGTGGCAGACCCCATCGTGAGACCGGCACCAGAACAAGCACACAGAGACCAGCAAGTATCGACAACGCACCGGCTGACGCAGAGAGTGGACCCAATACATCTAGGTAGTACGTCGCCTCCGAGAAGAGACTGCCAAACCCAATGCGATTGCCGGCAGGTGTGAACACGAATACGACGCCGATACCTACCGTGCCGATCCACCGTAGAAGCACTGGGGCTGAAAGTGTGAACAGAATGAGCGTCAGGAGCGTGCCTAGTGCTACAAGACGCCCACCGTCTGCATGCAGTTCGAGTTTTAAGTCACCTTGCGCAGGCGGAATCACTTCGACGCTGAAGAGCGTGTCATCAGCAATGGTATAGTCAAAGATCCCGACATCACCGGTCGGCGCGGCCCAAGTAGGGTAAAACTCGAGGCCGGCGCCAGTTCTCCGTGAAAAACGTTCGGTGACTGTCTCAGCCCTATCCGGCACTGCACTGTCTGCCCAAAGAACGACCTGACTCATTCCGATACGCGAACCGACCTGGCGCTGAGCTTCCAACAGCACGTAGAATTGAGTTATGCGTGCTGAAACTCCTTCTGTGCCGAAGGCTGGTGCGACTCGGTGGCGCCCCGCCCAAGCCACGGCTGCGCCTGCAGTATCGTATACCGCGGCTCCGCGTTCGGGGCCTCCTTGCCCAACGGCTGACTCTAACCGTTCAAACGCATCAACCGGGTCGACAGCTTCGACGTTGGCTGCCGAATCCGCGATCGCGAGCACCAATTCGACACTCGAGTCGAGCATGTCTGACAGCACGTTGCCGGCGGAAGTGAAGATCGATTCGCGGAGCTCAGGCCAATTCGCCTCTACTCGCCTCACCCTCCAGGATGCATCGATAGCAAACCCCGAAGTGAGCAAGCCAACTGTAGCAACTAGTAGTAGCTTCAATTGGCGTATCCATAGAAACAGCACGATCGAACAGGCACCCAGGCTCCCGGCCAAAACGGCCCATCGCAGGGCTGGTGCCGTCAACCAGATGCCAAGAGCGGCACACTGCAACCCGACCAGGAGTTGAGGATGGAGAATCCTGGCAAACCACCGGTCGCGTCGGTCGATCATCAACATAACCCTCTGCTGCTCAAGTACTTATCACCTTCCGAAGTCGGCCTCCATATTGAGCGAGATCCGCGGTTGATTATCCCCGTTGGCACGACGGAGCAGCACGGACCCCACCTCCCTCTTGGCTGTGATACCACTATAGTCGAGCGCCTGTCCGACGATCTCTCGCAAGAATTCGGTGTACTGCGTGCGCCAACCATAGAATATGGCGTAAACGCCTCAACTTTAGTGCCTTCTCCTGGTGCCGCAACTCTGAGCGGCAAGACTCTGCACCGGTTCATGAACGACTTGATCGGGTCCTGGGAGGCAGGTGGCTTTGAACAGTTTGTGATCATCACGGCTCATGGCCAGGAGCCTCACCAGGAAGCACTTTGCACGATTCACACTCGACAAGCAACAGTACGTACCGTGGACATCTTCGCAGTGCCGCTCGAGGGGCTCTCTGCAGACGCAGAGTTGCCGAGCCATGGAGGCGAATTGGACACCTCACTGCTTCTATTTGTCGATGCCGAACTCGTTGACATCGATCGCGCCGTTGACTACGCCCCTAGCAAGGCAACAATTGGCCGTTACAATCGTGGTTCATCAGCTGCAATTCCCGAAGACAGCCCTGGTTCTTTGGGACATCCCCTTCTGGCATCGACCGAAAAGGGGAGAATGCTGTATCATTATATCTACGAACGGATCGCGACTCGCGTATTCGGCTCCGTAGACGGGACAGATCAACCTCGATCGATCCGAACATGACATTTACTAGACCATGGTGCGCTTTGCGCGCAATTGCATTGGCCGTACTTGTCGGACTGAGTGCCCAACCGCAGTCCGTTGCGTCACAAGGTCGGTTGATGGACACGGCCATTTTGCTGGTGAGTCATGGATCGACTGTGATTGGGCGCGAAGAGTTCACGCTGCATCGTGGCCAGCTGTCGGAGTCAGGAACGGGGTTTTCCAGCAACGGTTACACGGTATCGGCCACGGCATACTACCCGCCGAGCCGTTCGTATGCGTCTGCCACCTCGGTCATAGGTTTTCGCTCAGACTCACAGCCGGCCAGCGCACGAATGGACCTAGACGGCAGTGGCCAGCCCAACACCTTCGTGGATTTCACGGCGCGCCGAATAACGGTCCGAAACCGCACGTCTGCTGGGGAGTCAGCCGGCCAGTACCCGCATCCCGATCGGGTGCTCTTGATAGATGATTCGATTCTGTCGTTGTTTGCCTTGTTGCCAGGCAGTGAACCTGGTTCGGTGACACTCTTTTATCCTAGGAACGGTCGCAGTAGTCGAGCGGCCCTGGAATTTCACGGGATCGAACGGACAACCGTTGAGGCCGACGAACGTCAGCTGAAACACTTCACACTGGGAGCCGGAGATCACCTACGGCACCTCTGGTACGATTCACGAGGGCAGTTGATCAAGATCGAAATTCCTTCCGACGACCTGATTGCCGTCCGCCGGTCGCACAACTGAAAACAGTCCTTTCTAAAGGCTTGGAACCTCGTCCGTCATAGCATAGAATACGTCTCGCTAAGAAACGTCTCGGGATGAAACCTTCGCCCTAGGGACGTCGTACGAGTGAATGGACCGCGTAACCCCGTATCTCAGAAGGTAATAACATGAAACGTTCCGCAATCGCGCTGCTGGCTGCGGTAGCCATCGGCGCACCGTCCGTAATGTTGGGTCAACGTCCGTCGTTGCCATCTGTACCGCGATCGCTTTCACTCAGGGACGCCGTCGACATGGCAGTCCGCTACAATCCGGCTCACAGGCAGGTAGCCAACGATCACGGACCAGCGGCCTGGGGCGTGCGCAATGCGTTCGCTTCGTTCTTGCCGTATGTGTCGGCAAGTGGCGGAGCAGGCTACACCGGCCCAGGTAGCCAGCAGTTTGCGGGAGGAATCGCCTTCGAGCAATCCTCCGGCACGATTGGCTCCCAGTACAGGCTTAACCTGAGCATGCAGTTGGACGGCCGTACTCTCATGCAACCTGGGCTCGCCAGGGCGCAATTGCGGGCCGCCGACGCATCTATCGAGAGTTCAGAGATCAACCTCGAATCGGCAGTTCGGCAGCAATATCTGGCGGTGCTCCGAGCACAGGCACAGGAGGAAACCGCAGAGGTCCAGGTAACCCGAAACGAAGAGTTCCAGCGGCTGGCACAGGCCCGTTACGACGTCGGCCAGAACACTATGTTGGACGTCCGTCAAGCGCAGGTTGCGCTCGGGCAGGCTCGAGTGGCGCTGCTCCAAGCGGAGCAGCTCGTGACCATCGAGAAGCTCGGGCTTTTCCAGCAAATGGGTGTGCCGGCTCCCGATGATCCTGCTGTGGTCGTACTATCCGACACATTTCCGATTGTGGATCTAGTTTGGACGCTGTCGGGCCTCCTAAGCGATGCACAGGTATCAAACCCCGATCTATTGACCCTTCGTGCTCAACGGTCTGCCGCTGTGGCAAACGCACGCGCAATGAGGTCGGACTGGCTGCCAAGACTTTCGTTGAACGCAGGATGGTCCGGTTACACGTTCCAATTCACGAATCCCGACGCAATGGCCGCCATCTCCGTGTACAACGCACAGCAGTCTGCCACTTCAAACACGCTTGCGTGCAACTTCCAGAACGACCTGATCGCCGGGTTGGCTACGCCAACAGTCAATCCTATCGACTGCTCAGTTTTTGCGTTCAGTTCCGCTGATTCGTTAGGGCTGGTGCAAGGCATCCGGGATCAGAATCGAGCATTCCCGCTCGACTTCACGAGGCAGCCGTTTTCTGCCAGCGTCGGTATATCGTTGCCGATATTCACGCAATTTAGCAGGCCTATGCAGAACGCCCAAGCCTCGGCGCAGGCCGAAGATGCGCGGGAGTTTGTACGCGCTAGAGAGCTCGATGTCCGGACCGCCGTGACAAGGGCCTTCTACGGCATGCAAGCCGCACATGAGGCAATAGCAATCCAGGAGGAGAACCAGACGGCGGCCGCGGAAGGCCTAAGGCTCGCCACCGAACGATATCGTGTCGGATCCGGGACATTCTTTGAACTCCTGGACGCACAGTTGGCATCACAGAACGCAGATCGCGACTACATCAATGCGATCTACTTCTACCACGAGTCCATAGCGACACTCGAATCAGCGGTCGGGAGACCGCTACGGTAACTGCCGGAAAGGGATTCATGTCAGGACGCAAGAAGCTGACTATTGCCGGCCTGGGCGCCGTCGCCGTCATAGCGGTGATCGGACTCAACGCCGCAAGGGGTGAAGGAGCAACATCCGTGCGACTGGAAGCAGTTGAGCACCGCGCGCTCGTTGCCACTGTCACTGCGAGTGGCCAAATCGAGCCGACTCGCAAGGTAGACATCAGCTCCGACATTACCGGTCGGATCATAGACCTTCCAGTCGAGGAAGGCGATTGGGTAGAGGCCGGTCAGCTACTCGTTCGCATAGATCCCTCACAATACGAAGCAGGGGTCGCTCGTTCGCAAGCCGGACTGGCATCCGCTGAAGCATCGGCTCTGCAGGCCCGCGCTAACCGCGATCAGGCAGAACGCGCCCTGAATCGATCGCTCGAACTCAACGACCGCGATTCGACGCTCGTCTCTGAAGAACAACTCGAGACGGCTCAAACGAACTTCGAGGTCGCGGCGGCCGTTGCAAACTCCTCCGAGCATCAGGTCGAGCAAGCTCGGGCAATGCTCCAAGAAGCCGAGGAGCAGCTCGCAAAGACCATTCTGCGCGCGCCGATGGCCGGGCAGGTCACCAGGCTAGCCGTCGAGCAAGGGGAGGTCGCGGTCCCAGGAACTTTTTCTCGCGAGACCGGTTTGCTGATGACGGTGAGCGACCTCTCCATTATTCAGGTAAATGTTCGTGTGGATGAGACAGACGTGGTGCGACTCCATGTCGGCGATTCAACCGAGATCGAGATCGATGCGTACCCAGACACCGCGTTTACTGGGCGCGTCACGCGAATAGCACAGAGTGCGGTCCGGACCGCAGCTGCAGCCGCCGGTGACCAAGCCGTGGACTACGACGTTGAAATCACAATGGACGATCCACCTGTGGATATTCGTCCCGACCTGTCCGCGACCGCCAAGATCGTAACCGCCACACGCGACAGCTCGTTGAGTATCCCGATAATCGCGCTGACGGTTCGCGAGCATACACCCATCTCCACCGAGACATCACCCCAGGACACGACAGCCACAGAAACCGAAGGAGTATTTGTCGTGGTCGAAGGTCTCGCACACTTCCGTCCCGTCACGGTGGGTATCGCGGGCGAGGAGCATTTCGAGGTACTGGACGGCCTCTCCGCCGGTGACACGATAGTGGCGGGCCCGTATCAGACAATTCGTGACCTCGACGATTCCACCGCAGTGACTCCGACTAGCGCCTCCGGGGAAGAGGAAGGCAACAGATGAGCGACCGCGCGCTGATCTGTGTGCGTGACCTCAAACGGGAATATGCCATGGACGCCGAAGTGGTGCAGGCGTTGCGTGGTGTGGACTTAGACATCCGCCTCAATGAATACGTGGCGATAATGGGGCCGTCGGGCTCGGGGAAATCCACCCTGATGAATATCCTCGGCTGTCTCGACACTCCGTCTGCCGGTACATACCGGTTGAATGGTGTCGAGGTCTCACGGGTGGGCGACAACGAACTGGCACGCATCCGAAACCGCGAGATCGGGTTTGTCTTTCAGACTTTCAATCTCCTGCCGCGGGCGACGGCCCTTCACAACGTAGAGTTGCCATTGATATATGCCGGAGTGAAGGCGAGCGTCCGGCGCAGGAAGGCCGCCTTGGCTCTGGATCGAGTCGGGCTTGCTGACCGGATGGCCCACAAGCCGAGTGAGCTTTCGGGCGGTCAACGCCAACGTGTAGCCGTCGCTCGCGCACTAGTGAACGAACCGAGCATTCTGCTGGCCGATGAGCCCACGGGAAACCTCGATTCGGTTACGAGTCAAGAGATTATGGGTGTTTTTGCGTCGCTCCACGAGCATGGTCAGACGGTGGTTGTCGTAACCCATGAGGCCGACGTTGCGTTGCATGCCAAACGCGTCATAACCCTACGAGACGGATCCATTCACAGCGACACCCTGCAAGAGGCCGCATAACCCAATGCCTGTCTGGGAGGCGGTTCGGCTGGCACTCCACATGATCTGGGCCCAGAAGATGAAGAGCGCCTTTTCGGTCATTGGAGTGTTCGTGGGCGTCACTTTTTTGATCGCGGTAGTCACAGTCGTTGAGGGCATGAATAGCTACATGCGCGACGACTTCGCGGGTGTGCTGCTCGGAGTCAATACATTCGAGTTGCGCCAACGACCAAATGTGCAGATGGGCAACACAAGCGAGGAGACTCGGCGAGCCTGGCGTCGCAGACCTCGTATCACCTACGATGACGCCCACGCAATCAGAGACAAACTCACTACACCTGCATTGGTCGGTTGGCAATCTGAAATCGGGGCTACTGTCCGCTACAGGAACCGGGACGTCGAGGGGGTCAGGGTCACCGGTGCATCGGCCAACTTCTTCGATATCAAGAGTCTGACCATCGAGCGAGGCCGTGCCTTTTCACAGTATGAAGTTCAGGCTTCCCGACCGGTGGTTGTAATCGGAAGTGAACTGGCGAATCAGCTTTTCGGCAACGATGAGCCTCTTGGCAATGAGCTTAACATACGCGGCATCCCATATCGCGTGGTGGGAGTCGTCGAAGAACAGGGTAACGTTTTCGGAATTTCACTCGACAAGTTTGCGGTCGCGCCTGCCACTTCACCAGTCAAGCGATTCGCGAACCCAGCAGGGATCGTGGACGGGGTGACGGTCAAGGCAGCAACTATTGAAGAAATGCAAAATGCCATGGCCGAGGCCGAGGCCATAATGCGCAGCCGGCGCGGTCTGAGACCAAGGGAAGAAAGCGACTTCACGCTACAGACCGCGGATGCAGTGTTGGATTTCTGGGATCAGATCTACTCGGTCATGATGATAGCACTGCCGGGCCTGGTCGGCATTTCGTTGGTGGTGGGCGGGATAGTGATCATGAACATCATGTTGATGTCCGTGTCAGAGAGGACCCGAGAGATAGGAATTCGGAAATCGCTGGGTGCCCGCCGAAAGGACATACTGAGACAATTCCTGGTTGAATCCGCGACACTTGCGACCGTTGGAGCCGCCCTTGGGGTTGCCACGGGTTTGCTGCTGGCGCGACTCGTCGACGCGTCTACGTGGCTTCCAGCAAGCGTTGCTCCCTGGTCGATCGTAGTGGGAGTATTGCTCGGCGCAGGGGTAGGGATCATCGCCGGTGTCTACCCCGCAGGGCGAGCATCACGATTGGACCCAGTTGTCGCAATGCGACAGGAGTGATCGGTGACCTCACTCATTGAAGGTGTGGCCATCGCGCTCAGCTCTGTGCGTGCCAACAAGGCACGAGCAGCACTGACCATACTTGGAATCGCGATTGGGGTGATGGTCGTGATGGTTATCGCCTCGGTGGTTCGTGGTATCAACACTGGTGTCACCGACATAGTGGAGCAGTTGGGCCCACGCACCTTCTTTGTATTTCGCGAGTTCCAGGCCGGAATTCAGATCAGCGACGGCACGAGGCGTCGTCGTCCCCCTCAACTCACCGAAGAAGAGGCCGAGTGGATCGCCAGGTCGCCTTCGATCGCTTTCGTAGTGAAAGACGAGTATACGAGCAGAACAATTGAGTTTAAAAACCAGAACCTGAGTAGCGTCGGAGTTCTCGGCCGCGGCAGCAAATGGCTCGAGGTGAGCGGCGGCGACATATATCCGGGGCGGTCATTCACTTTCGTCGAGGAGTTGGCAAAGGACCGTGTTGTTGTGGTCAACAAGAAGCTCGCGGACGAGCTATTTGGAAACCTCGATCCGCTGGGGAAGCGTATCAAGGTCGGAGGAGAGCCGTACCAGGTCATCGGAGTATTCAACCCTCCGCCGGACGTATTCGGGCAAGGTAATCAGCCGCAAGCCGTGGTTCCGCATGCGACCTACGTCAAATACCTCCGCACTTTTCGCCGCTCGATAGATGACTTCATGGTCGCTCCGGTACCCGGCGTTACGGTTGCAGATGCGATTGAAAATGTGATTGCTTCAATGCGGAGCATACGAAAGCTTCGCCCCGGTGAAGAGAACAACTTTGACGTGGTGACTCAGGACAAGCTCCTCGAGAACTTCAATCAAGTAACTGGAATGTTCTTTGTGGTGATGATTGCCCTTTCGGGCGTAGCGCTGATGGTTGGCGGCATCGGCGTCGTGGCAATCATGATGATCTCGGTAACCGAGCGCACACGAGAAATCGGCGTACGAAAGGCACTCGGGGCGAAGCGGCGGGAGATCATGTGGCAGTTCCTCGTAGAAGCCGCCACGCTCACCCTCATCGGCGGTGCAATCGGGATAATTGGTGGCGGGACACTCACATTGCTGGTGAAAGCCTTCACTCCACTGCCAGCATCTGTACCTTTCTGGTCGGTGGTTGCAGCCCTCTGCGCGGCGACGTTCACAGGCGTTGGTTTCGGTCTCTATCCGGCGGCCAAGGCGGCGCGGTTGGATCCCGTTGATGCTTTGAGATACGAGTGACCTCGCCCCGCACCACACCGGTGGGAGAGGGGGCAGGAGCGGCAGCTAAAACGGGGGGATCTGACTTGCCATCTTCTCACAACCCCATACGACACATTCCGAGCTAAACGCAATGCCTTTTCGCGAAGCAATCCGCCTCGCCCTCCAAGTCATTTGGTCAAGCAAGATGAAAAGCATCTTCTCCGTCATTGGCGTGTTTATCGGAGTGTCTTTCTTGATCGCCGTGGTCACGATAGTAGAGGGCATGAACACGTACATGAAGGAGCAGGTTGCGGGGAATTTCCTGGGCGCCAACACATTTCAACTACGCCGCTACCCAGATTTCAACCCGGGTGACGTATCGCGAGAAACCTGGCGAGAGTGGGTGCGCCGTCCACGGATAAGTTACGAAGACGCGCGAGCAGCGGCTGCCGGCATATCTGTCCCGGTTGTTACCGCCTGGGAATCTGTAGCCGGAGCCGAGGTGGAATACCGCGATAGATCAGCGCGAATCCGCGTCATCGGAGCGTCCGACCTGTATTTCGACGTCAAGAGCTGGATCATAGATCAGGGGCGAGCATTCAGTCAGCAGGAAGCGCGGTCCGGTCAGCCTGTCGTGGTACTCGGAAGCAAGATCGCTGAAGGCCTCTTCGAAGGCACAGATCCGCTTCGTAAAGAGATAAAGATCAGAGGCTTACCCTATCGTGTCATCGGTGTCGTCGAAAGCCAGGGAGAGATCTTCGGGTTTTCGCTCGACGAGTTTGCGGTCGCGCCTGCTTTGTCTCCAGTGAAACGCTTCGTCAATCCACCTCGAGTAGTAGATGTCCTGCTGGTCAAGGCCGATTCGCCAGAGTCGATGGCAACAGCCATTGCAGACGTGGAGGCCGTGATGCGGAGCCGCCGGACTCTACGCCCCGCCGAGGAGAATACGTTCGCCCTCGAGTCCGCGGATGCGATACTCGACTTCTGGGCCAATATCAGCAGAATCCTCTTCGCCGTGCTTCCCGGCCTCGTGAGCGTATCGCTGGTAGTGGGTGGAATCGTGATCATGAACATCATGTTGATGTCGGTTGCCGAACGCACACGGGAAATTGGCATCAGGAAGTCGCTGGGGGCGCGACGAAAAGACATCTTGCGGCAGTTCTTGGTCGAGGCTACGACGCTAGCCACCTTGGGTGCCGCGATCGGAATCGGCACCGGAGTAGGATTGGCAGAAATCGTAGATGCCACCACCCCCTTGCCGGCCACTGTCGCCCCTTGGTCGATAGTCGTCGGAGTACTTTTGGGCGCTGGAGTCGGTGTTTCAGCAGGGATTTATCCCGCAAGTCGCGCGGCGCGACTGGATCCGGTTGACGCCATGCGCCACGAGTGAGATAGCCATGACACAGTTGCTTGAAGGTGTGGGTATTGCGCTGAGTTCGCTCCAAGCCAACAAGGCTCGGGCAGCACTCACCATACTTGGGATTTCAATCGGCGTCATGGTGGTAATGATCATCGGATCCATGATCTCCGGCATCAACAGCGGCGTGGCCGAGATCTTCGAGCAACTCGGCCCCCGCACTTTCTTCGTGCAGCGTTCGCCCCAGACGGGCGTTGTGTTCGACGACGACGAGTGGCGCCGCGCACCTCCGCTCACCGAACGGGAGGGAGAGAGACTCGGCGAAGTGCCCACCATCTCCTTGGTGGTGCTGGACGAAGGTGCGTCGCGAGATGTGGAATTCGAGAGCCATACACTCAGGTCCGTATCGATTCGAGGACGCAGCGCCGGATGGCCTTCGGTGATGGGCGGCGACATCTATCCCGGGCGCTCGTTCACCAGACTCGAGTCGGATGCGAACACTCGCGTAGCCGTCATTAATGAGCGCATGGCCGACGAACTTTTCGGCCATCGCGACCCGCTCGGACGCCGTATCAAAATCCGCGGCGTTCCGTTCAGAGTAATTGGGATCTATCAACCGCCGCCGGACATTTTCGGCCAGGGGAACCGTCCAGAAGCAACCGTTCCACAGGGCGCATTCAGGAAGTACCTCCGGACATGGCGGTTCGGTCTCACCTTCTTCGTCTCACCGGCACCGGGCGTTTCCGTTAACGAAGCTACAGAAGACGTCACGGCGGCCATGCGCTCGATTCGGGGATTGGGCCCCCGGGATGAGAACAACTTTGGCGTGGTCACGCAAGACAAGGCGCTCGAAAACTGGAACAAGGTGACGGGAATGTTCTTCCTCGTCATGCTCGTTTTGTCCAGTATCGGCTTGATGGTAGGCGGTGTCGGTGTTGTTGCGATAATGATGATCTCTGTCACCGAACGCACACGTGAGATTGGAGTTCGAAAAGCTATAGGCGCACGACGTAGGGAGATACTCTGGCAGTTCCTGGTCGAGGCCGCCACCCTCACGTTCATCGGAGGAGCGATCGGGATGATCGCAGGTGGGCTCATAAGTTTCATAATCGCTCAGACTACCCCCATTCCCGCATCAGTGCCCTTCTGGTCAGTCGTTGCCGCATTGAGTGCCTCGATTCTAACCGGTATCTTTTTCGGCATCTATCCTGCCGCTCGGGCAGCTCGGCTGGACCCAGTTGAGGCATTGAGGTACGAATGAGCGACTTGCACGCCGACATACTTGCTATAGCGGCTCACCCGGACGACGCCGAGCTCACATGTGGCGGTACACTGGCGAAAGCGGCTCGGTCAGGTTACCGAACGGCCATTGTGGACCTCACAAGAGGAGACATGGGTACGCGCGGATCGGCGGAAAAGAGAGCGGGAGAAGCGCGAGCGGCGGGAGAAGTCTTGGGAGTGTACCAGCGGCTAAATGCTGGACTGCCAGACGCAGGGCTCCACAATACGGACGATACCAGGCGGATCGTGGTAACTCTGCTGAGGAATCTCAGACCTCGCACCGTCATCCTTCCATTTCCCGTCGGCCGTCACCCGGACCATCGCATTGCGTCAGAACTCGGGCGTGACGCGTGTTTCCTGAGCAAACTGGCCAAATACGACGCTGATGGCGAACCGCATAAGGTCGAGAAGATCATCTACGCCATGGCCTACCGAGAAGACCCGGTGAAGCCCACATTTGTCGTGGACATATCCGACGAGTTCGAAAAGAAGCTCGAAGCTGTTGCCTGCTATTCCTCGCAGTTTGAAGGTGTTCTGGAAGCGGGGGAGCTCTACCTGACCGGGCAGCCGTTTGTAGACCTGATTCGAACGCAGAATCAACACTACGGCAGTCTGATTCGCACCGCGTACGGTGAGCCGTTCTTGACTGACGAGACGGTGAGGGTGGACGACATCGTGGGTATGGGGGTTAAGTCGATCTAGCCGCCAACGCACACCCTCCCTGCGACAAGAGCGGCATTCGATGGATAGGCAGCACAAGCCGCTCATGCCGCCTATCCGACTCATGCCACCCGCTTCTCTCACTTCTCCGGCTCCTCCCGCCTCACCCTCTCCTCTCTTAACTTCAATCCATGCCCAACGACCGTGTCCTAGTAGCCATGTCAGGCGGTGTCGACAGCTCTGTTACTGCAGCTCTGTTGGTAGAACAAGGCTACGATGTCGTTGGCGTCACCATGAAGCTGTTTTGTTACGATGATGCTTTACCGGACCGGCCATGCTGCTCTGTTGAGTCCATTCGCGACGCTGCCCGAGTGGCTGGACAACTCGGGATTCCACACTACGTACTCGATCTGTCGGAGAGTTTTGAGAGAGATGTAATTCGGCATTTCGTGTCCGAGTATGAGCACGGG
Organism: Gemmatimonadota bacterium; assembly: GCA_039589395.1. Taxonomy (GTDB): domain Bacteria; phylum Gemmatimonadota; class Gemmatimonadetes; order Gemmatimonadales; family GWC2-71-9; genus JBDGYW01. The sequence continues at coordinate 60,702 of JBDHHK010000001.1, read as the reverse complement.
CGTACTCCCATACCGTGTGTGCGCTGTAACTCTCACACCAAGTTCAAAGACTTGATGGCCTATGCCGACGAGCTGAGTTGTCAACGCATCGCGACAGGGCATTATGCGATTCTGGAGAACGGAGCTCTTTACAGAGGATTGGACCGCCAGAAAGAGCAGACGTATTTCCTCTGGGCGATCGACCCGGCCGCGCTCGATCGACTGATGTTTCCGCTGGGCCGGTTCACCAAATCTGAGACTCGAGTCTTGGCCAGGCGGTTTGGGTTTGACAACGCGGAGAAAGCGGAGTCGGTCGAGATCTGCTTTGTGCCTGAAAACAACTACGTAGCAGTGCTCGAACAGCATTTGCCAAACACATCTCCTGCACTCTCGCCCGGTCCAATCGTAAACAGCGCAGGTGAGGTCGTGGGCGAGCACAGGGGGTACGGCCGTTTCACCGTAGGTCAGCGACGTGGATTGCCGGGTGGTTTCTCCGAAGCGATGTATGTCACGAAAATATCACCTGAGGATCGGACGGTTGTGATCGGTACCGAGCCTGATCTATTTGGTGTCCGATTGTCACTGGGACAGATGAGCTGGCTCGCACCGCAGTTGGGCGTGGGTGATCGTTGCCGGGTGTGCACGCGTTATCGTAGTAACCTCATCGATGCAACAGTGACCGAATGCGACGACGATGGCCCAAAGGATTTGATGCTGGAACTCGCCGAACCGATCCGCGCCATCACTCCGGGACAGTCGGGGGTGCTGTACGAAAACGACGAACGTCTCCTTGGAGGCGGCATAATTCTATGAGCGCGACACTTTCCTATCTGAAACAGTTGATGCAAGCGGCGCGTAGAGCGAACTAGATATGCGCTCATTCATCGCACGTTTGCTCGTAACTGCTTTCGGTCTCTGGGTAGCAGAGGAAGTGTTGAGCGGAGTCTACTTCGACTCGACCACCGCTCTCCTAACGGCTGCATTGCTGCTGGGATTGGTCAACGCCGTTGTTCGACCTGTTGTATTTTTTCTGACTCTGCCGATCACTTTCCTCACCCTCGGGCTTTTCATCCTGGTGATCAACGGCTGCATGGTCTTTTTAGTCAGCTGGATAATGTCGTCCTTTCACATCGACAATCTTGGCACAGCAGTACTAGCTTCGTTGATCGTGGGATTGACGAGCTGGGCGGCCAACCGATTCATAGGTGCCGAATCGAAGGCCAAACGCTGAAGACAGCCGACTTTTCGCCCCAGTCAGGCCCCCACAACCACGGCAACCACCCTTCGTGACCGTTTTCTGTTGTCGAAGTTGATCACGACGATCTGCTGCCATGTCCCCAGAGCCAGCTCACCCTTCAAGACGGGTACGGTTACCGACGTCCTGACCAGCGCTGACCGTATGTGTGAGAACCCATTGCCGTCTCCCCACCTCGCGTTGTGCTCGTAATGGCCTGCAGTTGGGGCTAGCACCTCCAATGCCCTCTCGAGGTCAGACAGTGCCCCGTTTTCGTATTCGATCGTGGTTACTCCAACTGTCGAGCCCACGGTCTGAACGACCGCAATGCCAGTGTGAACACCCGAATCCGCTACGAGCGATTCGACTTCCGCAGTGACGTTTCGATGGCCAAACTCAGCAGCCAGATTGTACTCCCAGGATCTTTCGATTGGTTGTCGCATCGTTTTCGAATCCTCCTCGCGGTTGGGAGTCCTCAATATTGCAGAACGGTGCCATGGTCGAATATCTTCGTGAGGTTGGCATTTCGCCAACGAGTGTCAAGCATGGGGGGAATCGCCCGAGCCTATGAGACAGCATTGGACATTTCTAATCATCTTGGTGGGAGCCGCGTTCAGCGCCTGCCAAACACGCATCGAAAGATCGGAGTTGATCTTTGTCGATGGTCGGGCCGTGGCGCCAGCCATCGATTCGATATATGCGTTCACCGCGCTCGGCCAGCCGGGTGTCCTCTTACACTTTCGTCACACAGGGATTTTGGACACGCTCGGCGCCGACGACCTAACGAGCCCAATCCAAACTCAGTGGATCAATGGCTCCTGGTACGTATCAGATGTTGTCGATGGTAGGCCATGGATTGTGGTGTTTGATTCCGATGGCTCGGTGATCGATCGAGTAGACCTCGGAGGCATTGCGTCAGCACCGCACCAGTTTGCTGTTCTCCCGGACGGCCGCATCGTCGTGGAAACCACCGATGGCAGGCTGGCCGCCTTCGACGGTGACAGCGTGGTCACGTTTGCACTCACCGAAACGGGGACCCGCACCGGCCTCGTGGCTGCAGCGCGTGGCGGAGTACTTCACGCAATTACGGACCGTTCGGTTACTCTGTACAACGGTCGGGGGAATATCCGCTGGAGGATAGAATGGCCGTGGGATGACACTATTTATGCCGTCGACCTGGCCGTCGATGCCGACGGACGCACTCACCTCCTGGCAGGCCAAGAGACCGAGCGGAGTTTTATCGTATTTGGGTTCTCCCCAACCACTGGTGAGGTCGTAAGATGGTCGCGAGAGGGGCCATCCGCGACATTTGTCGTGGGGCGGATGGGCGAGATCTATCCGGATTCGGCTTCGAACTGGGTAGGGGGAACTTAGTCAGCCTCAGTATTTCAGGTCTGCAGCTGCGGCGAAGTCCTTGAGTAGTTTCTCCTGTTCCGGTGTGAGATCCTTCGGAATGTCTACCAAAATCTCAACGAATTGATCGCCTCTGCGTCCGTTCCGTTCCACACCCTGCCCCTTGATCCGCAGTTTGCGCCCTGGTTGAGTACCTGCAGGTATCCGCAACACCACCTTGCTTCCGTGAATCGTACGTACCTGAAGCTTTGTTCCCAGAGCCGCTTGCGCGAGATTGAGCGGAATCGAGCAGTGGATATTGAGACCGTCTCGACGGAAGAAGCGATCTGATTTCACCTGGAATGTCACAACCAGATCACCTGCACGGCCACCTGTCGGGTTGCGTTGGCCCTGACCCTTGAGACGAACCTTGTGCCCTGAATCGGTGCCAGGGTTTACCGTCACGAGCACCTTCTTTTGTACAGACACTTCGCCCGTCTCAGAGCACGTACCACAAGGACTAGACGTTGTTTTGCCCCGACCTCGGCACGCCGGACACGGCCTAGGCACTGAGAAACTACCCTGCCCGAAGGTTACCTGACCCCGTCCACCACATTCCTCGCACGTCGACACCTTCGCACCCGGAGCTGCGCCCGAGCCTCCGCACTGGGGACATACTTCGGTCACGGGAATCGTAATGGGCACCTTGCCCCCCAACGCCGCCTGCTTGAATGAGATCTCAACGACCTTTTCGATCGGTTCCACCTCACCGGACCGTTTCCCCTTTCCGAATATCGAGGAGAAAATGTCGCCAAGGCCTGAGAACCCGCTCCCCATACCACCAAAATCGAAATCCTCGGTGCGTGTGGATTGGCCGCGAGGGCCTCGCCCCGCCCACGTCCTTGGGCCTCCCGCGAACGAACCGAACTTGCGCATCATGTCATATTGCTTGCGTTGGTCGGCATCGCTCAGGATCGAGTGTGCCTCAGAGATCTCTTTGAACCGTTCCGCTGCGGTCTTGTCGTTGGGATTTGCGTCCGGATGGTATTTCTTTGCTAGACGGCGATACGCCTTCTTGATGTCATCTGCAGACGCTTTGTCTGAGACTCCGAGTATCTGGTAGTAATCCTTTCCCTGCGTCATGATCTATTCCCCAGCGTCCGCGTCCGCCATAGGGGCCACATAGACCTGCACTCGCGCTGGCCTCAGGAGTGTGCCACCGAACCGATAACCTACCTGGAATACCGCCGCAATGAGGTCCACCTTTTCCTCGTCCGGCGCCGCCGTCGTGGAAACCGCCTCGTGGTCATTGGGATCGAACACCTCGTCCACGCTGCCCACCCTCACAAGGCCGGCACTCTCGAGCTCCCGCATGAGCCCTCGCTCCACCATCTGAACGCCGGCAATCACATCGTCCGCGCTCGTGTCGGTGCCCTCGAGTGCGGTCACCCTGGCGAGATTATCTAGAGTTTCGAGAATGGAGCGGACGATTTCGGATCGTGCATTGTGCCGGTTCTCACCCCGCTGTCGCTCCACACGTTTCCGGAAATTGTCGAACTCCGCGGCCAGACGGAGCCATCTCTCCTTTTCTTCGTTGAGCTCTTCGGTCAGTCGCTGGATTACTGCCTCAGAGGTCTCTACGAGAGCCACGTGCCCGTCATCCTCTGCTTCAGGTTCCTCGACTGGCTGAAGGTCTTCTGTGTCCTCCTGTGTTGCGTCACCCTGCAATTCCGCTTCGAGCGGATCTATGCCCTCTAGAGTTTCTTCCTTGTTTTCTTCCTCTTCCTGCTTGCGCTTCCTCATGCGACTGTCCGGTTCCTTCGGTTTTCGTCAGTGGAAATTATGCCAAGATCTGGGCCGTTCGAACTATACACTGGCAACGAGGTACGCACCATCCGAGCCCGGCCGGCAGCCAAATCCCTCACTCGGGATCCAGCAAGCCTCGTACGAGATCCAGAGCACCCTGAGCACTACGCTTTCGAACCTCGCTTCGTTTCCCTGGAAACCACCGTCGCACAGCGCGAGTTGTAGAACCAACACGCGCAGCCATCCACACGGTGCCCACCGGCTTTTCCGGGGTGCCTCCATCTGGACCGGCAATGCCCGTGACCGCGACGCCTACTTCTGTCTGGAATCTCCTGCACACCCCATCCGCCATCTCCCTGGCCACGGGTTCACTGACCGAACCCGCTTCCTCCAGTGTGGCACCGCCAACACCAAGATCGCGGATCTTGGAGGCGTTTTCATAGCATATGATACCGCCGGCGAAAACATCGGACGCACCGGCCACCGTCGTGAGCCGAGCGCCAATCATCCCGCCCGTGCACGATTCAGCGACTGCGATTCGCATCTGCTCGTCACGCAGATGATTGATCAGCACTTCAGCAAGCGTGACAGGGGCGAGGCCGTAGAACCTAGAACCGATTCTAGGCAGCACGATTTCCTTCGCCCGTTCCAACGATCTAGTGGCGTCAGAGTCTGAGACGTTTTTTATCGTGAGCCTCAGATCCACGCCGTCAACACCGGGCAGGTACGAAAGCGTCACGTAGTCGGGGAATTGTCCCACCTCACTCAAGTCCCCGGCGAGTTGAGATTCCGAAACGCCCGTTGTCCTGATGGTGCAAGATCTGGTAACAGATTCTCGCGAGTGGGCAGTACGAATTTGCCGCCTGAGTAGAGGCACGACCTCATTCTCCATCAGGCCTCGCATCTCCACCGGGACCCCGGGCAGCAGTATTGCCATACCCGGGTCTCCGTCAAGCAATAGCCCTGGTGCCGTTCCGCGCGGATTTCGAAGAACCTTAGCACCTCTTGGGATTTCGGCCTGGCTCTTGTTCGCGCTTGGCATTGGACCCGTGCGGACCTTTGCGAACTTTGCCTCGAGCTTTTCGAGATATCCGAGATCCAGTTCCAGCGGAGCTTCAAAGATGCCCGCCACCACCTTCTTGGTGATATCGTCGCATGTCGGTCCGAGACCACCCGTAACCACCACCGTACCTGTGCGAGAGAGGCCGCCCAACACCGCATCACGAATGGCTTCCTCATCATCCGCGACGGACGTACTGCGAACCACATTACAGCCGATGGGTGAGAGAAGCCGACCTATGTCAGCGGTGTTTCCATCGAGAGTGAAGCCTAGTAGCAGTTCGGTGCCGACTGTTACGACTTCAAGATCCATCGCTGGATGCTGCCGAGGCCATATCTTGAAACAACTTGCGGTACTTGTAGAAGTACACACCTAGTGAGTACACCGTGACGATTACAGTCGCGGCAAGTCCAACTGCGATCACGGTACCGTGGAACCGTTCCCAGAACGCCCCGAACCAACCTGTATGCCAACCGTACTGGGCCGTGAGATCCTTCCAAGCGAACCACGCGATCATTGAACCGATGAAGATATCCTGCACGACTGTCTTGAGCTTACCGGCTCCCATAGCGGCAATGATGACACCACGTTGTTTGGCCAGGTACCGAAACAAAGTCATCATGAACTCACGACCGAGCAGCACCAACGCAACCCAGAGCGGTACATTGCCCCACCACGGGATCTCATACTGGACCATTCTGTACGTCGTTATCCAGTAGATGGGAACCAGGGTGGAGAAGAGGAGAAGCTTGTCGGCAAGCGGATCGAGAAGCTTGCCGATTTCAGTAATCTCATTGCGTTCGCGGGCGAGGTGTCCGTCGTATAGGTCGCTGAGTGCGGCGATCAAGAAGACGACGAATGCAATTAGTTTGGGGATATAGCCTCTGATGAAAGGCAGCAAAGCGACTACCGGACAAAGTGCAATCCGGCTTACGGTGATTATGTTCGCCAGCGTCCAGATCATCGCCAGACCCGCTTCAGCTGAGGGTCTTGAGAACGACTTTTGCCAATGCCTTCAGAGTCTCGAATACGCCGTCACCGGTCACTGCGACAGATTCGAAGTATGGGGCACGTTCGACCCACTCGCCGTCGATCTGTTCAATCAACATATCGCCCGGATGATACGGATCCGGAGTCTCTTGCTGTTTCGCCGGATCATCAACCGGCCAGCCCGGATTCAGCTGCTCCTGGAGCTGTGCGATTGGTGCTGCGTTGGGTAGGTCTCGTTTGTTGTACTGCACGACAAATGGGATCTTCGTCAGGTCATACCCGTATTCGGCCATGTTGTCGTAGAGATTCTGCATCGACTCTACGTTTGCCTCACTGCGCTCGAGCTGGCTGTCCGCAACAAACACAACACCGTCAACTCCCTTTAGAATCAGCTTTCGCGATGCGTTGTAGTAGACCTGGCCGGGGACCGTGTACAGGTGAAACCTTGTCTTGAACCCGCGAATGGTTCCCAGATCGACCGGAAGAAAGTCAAAGAACAGAGTTCGTTCTGTTTCCGTGGCTAGCGAAACCATCTTGCCACGTGTGTCCGGAGCGACCTTACCGTAAATGAGTTCGAGATTGGTCGTTTTCCCGCCGAGACCCGGACCGTAGTACACGAGTTTGCAGTTGATCTCTCGGGAAGCGTAATTGATCATCGACATCGTCTATCTCGCCTCCCCTCAATCCCCAAATAGTTTGTCGATTTCGTCATCCGCTCCCTCCAACAGGCCTCCCTCTTTGGCCCGCGAAGTATCGGACCCGGTCCGATTGAACATCTCTTCGAATACTGCGGCGAGATCGTTTACTGTCTGCTTCACGCGTAGTCTCACCATTCCAACCGTGGTTCGTTCGTCAAACAACACAACGAGAATCACGCGTCGTGCGACGTCGGCGAGGTACATCGACTCCTTCTCACCCTGGTGGAACAGCGACGCGAACTCAGGCTCACCCAGCATCTGCGCAAGCTGGTCGTTGGCACTGAAATCCGCCGCGGTCAGCGATGCGAACGCTGTTGGGTCGAATGACATCTGCTCGCCAACTGAGGCTAGCAACTGGCCGGCGCGATCTACGAGAAGGGCGCACCGAGCGTTCGACTCCTTCAGTAAGTCGTTGAGATAACTAGAGATACGTTGGTAATCTGCTTCGTCGAGTGACCAGGTGGCCGCACCAGGCATTGGCTCCTCGCGTTACCCGAGTTTCGCTTCCATGCGCCGCACGACTGCCTTCGCTCGTCGTCTCAGCACCGGATGCGTTTCCCAGGTCAAATAGTCATGCAAAAGATGGACCGCATCAACACTCGGACTGCTGTTGAGATACCCGAGCGCTGACAATCGCCGCAGTGGACGGTCGCTGAACAGATCGCGACGGTGACGGCCAATTGACTGCTCCGCCAATACCACCCCGACAGTAGCTCCCACACCGATTCCGATCAACAGCGCTTTCAATTTAGGAAACATCAGTTCGGCATCTCCCGTCGCGCAACAATTGCTTGTGCGATCGTGACTCCGTCTGCGTACTCCAAGTCCCCTCCAACGGGCAACCCTAAAGCGATCCGAGATACTTTCACGCCCTTTCCGTCCAGCATTCGTCTCACATACGTGGCGGTAACCTCCCCCTCCATCGAGGGGTTCGTCGCGAGAATGACCTCCCGGACGTCACTGCCATTAGTAAGTCGGTTTCGCAGATCTTCAATACCCAGCTCATCCGGGCCAATGCCATCTAGGGGCGACAGATGACCGCCGAGCACGTGGTACAAACCATCATACTCGCCTGTGCGCTCGATAGCACCGATATCAGACGCCTCCTCCACAACACAGACGACGCTCGAATCCCGCCGTGGGTCCTGGCAAATCGCACACGTGGTAGCCTCTGTGAGATTACCGCACACCGAGCACGGCCGGATCTTCTCGGCAACCGCCTTGACCGCTCTAGCTAGACGATCGGCAAAATCGTTCGGTTGCTTTAGCAGGAAATAAGTCAAACGAGTGGCCGTTTTGCGGCCTATGCCAGGCAGCTTTGCCAATTCCCCAATGAGATCGTCAATCGCAGGCACGCTGTTACAACGGCAGTTGAAATGGAAGCGGCAACCCTCCGGTGACCTTGCTCATTTCGTTCTTGTACAACTCCTGGGCCTTCCGTTGAGCTTCGCCGATCGCCGCCAGCACGAGGTCCTCGAGCATCTCGACGTCTCCGTCGGAGGCTACAGTCGGGTCTATCTGCACCGACCTAATCTGACCGCGACCGTCAGCGGTCGCTGTCACCATTCCACCACCGGCCGAGCCAGTCACCGTCTGCTGCGCCAGTTCGGTCTGCATTTGGGTCAACCGGCCCTGCATCTGCTGACCCAGTTGGAGAAGTTGCGAAAAATCTGCCATATCTATTACACCCGCGCGATCATAAATGCGGTCAATTGTGCAAGCTACCTTCGCAAATGAACCGCCGCAAGCTATTCCAGTACTTCCAAATCCAGGGCTTTCGCCAGTGCATCGAGGCCAGGATCCGCCTTGCGGTGATGCTTGAGCCGCTCCTCTTGATCGGTGCTGCGATCCAATCGGGCCGGTGGTTCAGCAACTGGCGTATCTGAATCCGCCCGCTGGGGTTTGTACTCGAGCTTCTGCACGTCTATGCCGGATATTCCCTTAATGCTCTGGACGATTATCTCTCGGTTGCGCTCGAGCCCCTCGACGTGGACTTCACAATCGCTGACCTCGAGTTCCACAATCCCCTCGTTGACCGATATCGGAGTCGCATGACTCAGGGCCTCACGAACCATCCGACGTTTTCGGCCGACCGCCTGAATGACCTGCGGCCATGCCCTGACGAGGCTCTCCAATGGACTCTCGGCATACTCGGATGAGCGCTCCGGCAACGATGCTTTTGTCGCCACAGTACTGGGCTGGGCTTCAACCTTCGTGTTTTTTTTTGTGTCGGATTCTACTCTTGCCCGCGTTCGCTCAGGTAGACCCGCAGCATTGAGCACTTCCGCCAGCTCAACGGTCCGATCCAACAACGACCATTGCAGCAGCAGGGTCTCGACGTGGAGCCTTGCGTTAGGGCTCCTACGAATCGCATTCTCGGTTGCCGCAAGCAGCTTCAGCATCCTCAACACGTCGCCTGCAGCGTAACGCGAATGATGATGCTCGACAGCGCCGCGGAGAGAGTCGGTGAGCCCTTCCGGCTTCCCTCCTAATATCTGAATCAACAACGCTCGGAAAAGCTCTCCGGTTCCATGTACAAACTCGGTCAGGTCTGCACCGGACTCCACCAGCCGAGCAACGTACGGGAACACATCGGCTGTACGCTTTTCTGCCACCAGTGCCAGGAGTTCAGCGTAGGTCTCGTGATCGATGAGACCTAGCGCCTCGCGTACGCGTGCGGCAGTGATAGTGCCCTCGCCGTATGCTAAAGCTTGATCGAGCAACGACAGTCCGTCTCTCATGCCACCATCAGCTACCTGCGCGATCAACTGGAGGGCTTCGGCTTCGACGTCTATCCCTTCGGAGTCGACCACCCACTTCAACCTCTCGACGATGCTCTGAGGACCGATCCGTCTGAAATCAAACCTCTGCACTCGGCTCATCACGGGCGCGGCGGAGGCCGCGATCTTTTGAGGCTCAGTGGTGGCAAAAACAAACACCACACGTGGTGGAGGTTCCTCGAGGATTTTCAGTAGGGCATTCCACGCTTCTCGAGTGAGCATGTGAGCTTCGTCCACGATGTAGACCTTATGGCGATCTGGCCCACTAGCGGCGTACATGGCGCGTTCACGCAAATCTCTGGCGTCGTCAACACCCCGATTGCTAGCAGCATCGATTTCGACAACGTCCACGCACGCGACTCCAGACCATATGCGCGTGCAGGAGTCGCATACACCACATGGTTCGCCGGGACCAGTGGGCGATTCTCTGTCCTCGCAATTCAGCGCCATAGCGAGGATTCTAGCAGCACTGGTCTTTCCGACACCACGCGGACCCGTTAAGAGATATGCATGCGCAACGCGGTCTTTGGACACCGCGCCAGCCAGTCCGGCTGCAACGTGTCCTTGCGCGACCAAGTCGGCGAACGCGGTCGGTCGATACCTACGAGCTAATGCGGTATGTGTCATAAGGAATATGAATTGCCCCAGGCGACCCGAAGCGACGCGTGCATTCGCTTAGCGCTGCTACCTTCACGGTCCTGACGCGGTTCACGCGCATTCGCCCTCCGGACCTGGGGCAACTGTAAAGTAGTGTGATCAAAAGGAGTGGCAAGCGGGTTTGTTACCCATGGTCATCGCCTAGAGATGACCGCCCCAACGATCCCACATTCCTGGGATGACAAGCACGAGCAGCGTGTAAAACTCCAGCCGACCGAGCAGCATCAGCCCAGATAGAACGATATGTGACATCGAGTCCATGTGGCCATAGTGTCCGGCCGGGCCAACCTCGCCGAGTCCCGGGCCAATGCTCGACATTGCAGCCAGTGCGGCGCTCGTAGAGGTTACGAAGTCGTGACCACTCGCGGCGATCAGCAAAGATCCTATACCGTGAGTGACCACGTACAGTGCCAGAAATGCCAGCACATTGAGAAGGATGTCCGACCGTATTGGAGCTCGACCGAGTTTTGTGACGAACACCCCAGTTGGATGTAACACCTTTCGCACTTCACTTACAGCATGTTTTAAGACCACGACCGCTCGGGCTACCTTGAACCCTCCGCCCGTAGAACCACCCATTGCACCTACAAACATCAGGCCGATCAAAAGAACCAGACAGAATGGCGGCCACTGACCGAAATCGGTTGTGGTGAATCCGGTTGTGGTCAGGATGGCTACCACATTGAACGTCGCGTCTCTGAACACCCAGCCAGATCCCGAGAGGCCTATTGAAACAAACACCGCAACCGATGCTGCCAAGGCCGCACCGGCGTACCAGCGCCACTCTGCGTCGCGCACCCATGCATTCCATCTGCCAGAAAGCAGTGTGTAATGAAGCGTGAAATTTGTGCCCGCAATCAACATGAACAGAACTGTGACCCATTGAATCGCCGGGCTGAAAGCCCCCAGGGATGCAGTACGAGTTGAGAATCCTCCCGTCGCCAACGCACTCATCGCATGGTTGACCGCATCGAACGTGGACATTCCCAAGACCAGGTACGCCAGGAAGAGCACGGCTGTGAGCAATGCATACACGCCCCATAGGAGTCGAGCGGTTGTGGCGATTCTTGGCTTCAGGCGATCTGGTGCGATGCCCGGCACCTCAGCTCTAAACAACTGGGCGCCACCCATCCCAATCAGAGGGAGTACTGCCACTCCAAGTACGATGATTCCCATACCTCCAAGCCAATGACTTGTCGAGCGCCAAAGAAGGATGCTCCTCGGAAGTGCCTCAATGTCGGGGAATATTGTCGCACCGGTTGTTGTGAATCCGGAAATCGACTCGAAAATCGCACCGGCAACTGTGGTGGCAGTACCAGTGGTTAGAAACGGGAGACTCCCAAAGCCGACTACCGCCACCCATCCCAGGCCCACCACCGCAATCCCCTCTCGACGGTTGATTGAGATTTCCTTAGGAGTAAGCAGCCACAGCACACCACCGCCCAACGCTGTAGCAGCTAATGCGATTAGCCAACCGACGGCTAGACTCTCCGAGAACCCAAACGCCGCCGGTGGTACCATAGCAACCGCGGTCCAGAGTAGAAGCAGGCCGACTACGTGGAGAACCTCCAGTACATTCACGAGGGGAACAGATCCGTAACAGGCCCAACCGCGGCGGGCAGCGCAAAGACGATGACCGAATCACCGGCAGCCAGCTTGTCGCCTCCACGCGGAACGATCGGGTCGACTACGGATGTTCTCACAATCGCTGCTACGATCGCCCCCTCGGGAAATTCGATATCCGCAAGCCGCCTTCCCACGAGCGGTGAAGTCGACGATACGTGGAACGAGATCGCTTCGGCGTCGTTGTCCTTGAATGTTGCGACACTTGTGGCAGTGCCTCGGCGCACATACCGGAGGATTGCATTGGCGGCAGACAGCCGCGGACTCACGATTGCGTCCAGCCCGATTCGAGTAGCCAACGGCACATAATCCGTCTTGTTGACAAGTGTCACTACTTGCTTCGCACCTGCATGGCGAGCCAAAACAGCCGCCAGGATGTTCCGTTCGTCGTGTTCCGTCAATGCAACGAAACCGTCCACACCAGCGACACCTTCCATTTCCAGGAGTTCTACATCCGTGGCATCCCCGATCAGGATGAGCGCTTGGTTCAGTTTCTCCGCCAGTTCCTGAGCCCGGTCCCTCTCCTTGACGAGCATAATTGCCTGCGCTCGATGTTGATCGAGGAACCCTGCCAGGTAGTAGGCCTCCAAGCTTCCACCAGCAATCATCACACGGCGGACCTCGGTTTGGTGATATCCACAGAGCTCCAAACCCTGTGGGACCATCTTGTCGGTGACGACAAAGTACACGAGGTCCCCGCTTTGGATCTTGGTACTTCCATCAGGTACGATGGTCGTGCCACCTCTGGTGAGAGCCACCGTGAGCATAGAATCCCCACCCATCTCCGACCCGATCTCTGCCAATGTGCGCCCCGCCACCGGTGCATCTTCTGTGACCCGTAATCCAACGAGTTGCACTGCCCCGCGCGCAAATGTGGCCACATCAGTGGCCGCTGTGGCTTGCAGCAGCCGTATTGTCTCGAGTGCCAACTCCCTCTCGGGATTGATCATCACGTCGACGCCGAACACCTCTGGGTTCAGGTGCGCACCGTCCGAGTAAAAATCTGGATTCGATACCCGCGCCACAGTCATCAGGTTCTTGACGCCGCGCACACTCATGCAAGAGACCAAATTGGCTTCATCCACATTGGTTACCGCGGTGAGCAAGCCGGCTTTCTTGATGCCAGCCTTCTCCATAACAGATATGCTGGCCGCACTACCCTCCACCACAGCAACGTCCAGATGACTTTGCACGTAGTCGAGTCGTTCCGGTCGGACATCAACCACGACGACGTCCTGGCCTTCCTTGGAGAGTCGTTCTGCCACGTGAAAGCCAACTTCGCCTGCACCGGCGACTATCACACGCATACAGCCCTCCTTACCCGCCCAACACCTTGGCAACCAACTCGGCAGCTTCTGCCACTTGGTCTGCAGACACGTCCAAATGCGTGACTGCACGCAGCCTCGTCGGACCGAACGGCACCATCAACACACCTGCTTCAGCGAGCTTCCCGAGAGCCAACTCTGCCGTCATACCCGGTTCCGTCAGATCCAGTAGAATAATGTTGGTTTCTGGCATCGAAGGTTCAAGCCTCGGATGGCCAACGAGTCGCTCTGCGAACAGCGTCGCATTGGTGTGATCGGCGTTCAGGGCGTCGAGGTTGTGCTCCAGTGCATACAACCCTGCAGCCGCAAGTATGCCTGATTGGCGCATAGCGCCACCAAAGCGCCTCCGGACTATCTTAGCACGACTCATCAGAGCAGCGTCGCCCGCCAAACAACTGCCCACAGGACATCCCAGACCTTTGGAAAGGCAAACCGATACCGATGTGGCCCCTCTGGCAACACGTGCTGGCGTTACCCCAAGCGCGGCCGCCGCATTCCAAAGCCGCGCGCCATCCAGATGAATCGGAAGATCGAGCACCTTCGCATAGTCAACCAGTTCATCCCAAACCGCCAAAGGGATGACCTTCCCGCCAGCGCGGTTATGGGTGTTCTCGACTGCAATAGCACTAATCTCAGGTTCATGTTCTCCATGGCGAAGCATGGGGGCTATCGATTCAGCGGAGAGTACCCCGTCCGGCGTGAAAACCGGCCTAATCTGCACTCCCGCAAGTCCGGCTACGGCGGCCTTTTCGAAGTGCACCAAGTGTGCTTCAGCCTCGACGACCAATTCTGTTCCACGTTGTGTATGAAGCCAGACGGCAGTTTGGTTGGTCTGTGTGCCAGACGGGAAAAACAGCGCCGACTCTTTGCCGCACAGAGCGGCTACCATCTCTTCGAGACGCCGAGTTGTCGGATCACCCTCGAGAATATCATCAGCGACTTCTGCCTCGGCCATTGCTCGGCGCATCTCAGGTGACGGTCTCGTCACGGTGTCGCTGCGAAGGTCAATTACTCCATTCCTATTCATCGTTGTAGATGCCTCTCCACTGGCATTTTCGGTTCACGTGAGGATAGCCCGCTGTTCCGACTGGCGACGACCGAGATCGTAGACCTCTGCAGCTTCCGCACCGATGAGGAACACGCAAGCAGTGAAATACATCCAAACAACGAGGAGAACCAGGGCGATGGCATTGTTGTTCGATATCAACCGATCGAGCGTTGCGAATTCAAGGAGATAAACCACGTACAGACGTTTTGTGACTTCGAACCCAAGCGCTGCCACGGCGGCTGCTACTATGGCCGTGTCCCACCTAACCTGTCGTGTTGGAGAAATCTTGTAGACGAGGAAGAACAGCAGCACCCCCAGGCTGAATGTGGAGATGCTCGAAACGAACCTCCCCAGCCACGGCATCGACATCAGTTGGAGGGTCAGAGCCGTGTTGGCGACAACCAGCAACAGAGCCGCGATCACCAATCCCAGATCGAGGCCCGCTCCCTTCCACCACGGGCGACTCTCGTGCGTATCGAACACCTCGTTGAGAGCAGTGCGCGCACCGGAGAAGAACCGGGTCGAGAACCAGAAGAACAGGGGAAACCCGAAGACCGAAAGCCTACCGCGACTTGCCCGCACGTTCGCCAGAAACCGCTCAACCTGACGAAACGGATCCGTCTCGCTTTCGCCAGCAGAGGGAATCAGCTCCCTGAAGAGGCGCACGACCTCCTCTTCGCCAGCATGCACGAAATAGCCAAGCGCCGCCAACGCAAGAAGCACGAATGGAAGTCCCGCCAACAACGCTTGGAACGTGAGCGCGCTGGCCAGAAACAAGATGTTGTCGTCATATGCGGCGGTAACGACGCGACGCACAAACACAATTGGCGCCTTACCCCAGTTCCGGCTTCCGGCGGCCTTCAGTTTGGTGGGCGTGTTAGGAGGTCCTACTCGGCCCCGTCATCGACCGACTTGGTTTCGGCCTCGTCGCCTAACTCATCCAAGTCCGCCGCCTCCGAGTCGACGTCATCATTTTCCGCCTCCGACGGCCGACCCTTGCGCGCAGCTCGTGCCTCAGAAAGACGCCGCTCCAACTCCTCGCGAGCTGAGTGCACGGTCGCCTTGCCGGCTTCAACGGCATCATGCGTGCCGGTTCGAATGTCCGTGAGGCCATTGCGTGCCGTCTCGATGCCCTCCTCGACTCTCGCCTTTGCACGCTCATACCCGTCTCCGACGCGGTCGTGCAAATCTTCGGCCGTCCCCTGCGCTCTCGCCCGCAGCCGACGCCCCTTTGACCGCAAGACCTCTCTAGTCTCCTCTCCCGTGCGTGGGGCCATTAGAAGCGCGATTCCCGCACCGCACAGCGCGCCCCAAAAGAACGACGCGAGGCCGCTCGAACGCTCCACAATTACTACTGGACGGTTGTCTTCGTTTGCCATGAATTCTCCTTGCCGGTACTTCGCATCTCTTTGGCACCAGCAAACGCCGCCATGGCGCTTCCCAACCCTGGTTACCATCAGAAAGTTACCCGTAGACCAAGTAGCCGTCAAAAGACAACACTCAGCCCATCATACGCCGGTTCTACTCCAGGAGGAAGTCATTCCTGGAACTCGACGTGAGTGTGTCTGTAAGTGAGGTGGGTGAGTAGGGTTCGTTCTGCACTGACCTGCAACGCGAATTCGACTGTCTCATTGATTGAGAAGTGAGTTGGATGGGATTCGTCGAGTAGTGCACGAGTCCCGCCGGTTGGCTGAAGAACAGACGCAGAAGGGCCTGCAGGTCTCAGCTCGACGTGAGCAGCAGATCCGCCAGGGCCGGCAACGCTACCTCCGCTCGCTCCGGTATCCACACATCGACGTCATTTGTGAGAGGTGTACTATCCGGATTCACGTCTATCACCGGGCAACCGCGCCTGAGCGCAATCGACGGCAGTTCCGCAGCCGGATACACCACGGCAGATGTTCCGACCACCAGCAGCGCATCACACTGACCGACGGCTGCCCACGCTCTTTCGACCGGTTCCTTCGGGAGCGTCTCACCAAACCACACCACGCCGGGCCGGATCGCGCTTCCACAAATCGAACAGCGGGGAGGGTCCACCTCCCCGTCCGCTCCAGCCTCGAGGCCAGTTAGGCCAACAGAATCGTATTCATGTCCATTATCGAAGCACCGAAACGCCTCCAGTGAGCCGTGCAATTCGACAACGTCCCGACTGCCCGATCGCCGATGGAATCCATCGACGTTCTGCGTGACAACGAGCAGCTCCTCGAACGCATCTTGCATGTGAACGAGCGCATGATAACCGGAGTGAGGTTGAGCCTGATGCACCAAGTTCCAGCGCCACAAATACCAGCCAAAAACCCTCGCTGGATTTCGGCTGAAGGCCTGCGCGTTCGCCAATTCATGCGGGTCGAAGCGTGACCAGAGCCCGGTCATTGCATCGCGAAACGTTGGCACTCCCGAATCACGAGACATACCGGCTCCAGTCGACACCACCAGCTTCTTCGCGTCCTTTAGAATCGCTACGGCTCGATCCAGTTCAGCGTTCATCTGTTCTTCCGTACCTCCGCGCTACGTAACCATCCAACACTGCGATGAAGTCCTCGCCTATTCTTTCACCCTTGAGTGTGGTGAGAAGTTCACCGTCGGCGAATACTGGTGCCTTTAGATCTTCAGACACACCTGGGAGCGAAATGCCGATATCGGCATGCTTTGACTCACCGGGGCCGTTCACGACGCAGCCCATTACAGCCACTCGCATTTCCTCGACACCCGGGAAACGTTCGCGCCAAGTCGGCATCTGCTCGTTCAAGTACGATTGCACCTGGCCAGCCAGTGACTGAAACAAAGTGCTGGTGGTTCGCCCACAACCCGGACAGGCAGACACCTGCGGAGTGAAACTGCGCAACCCCAGGGCTTGGAGAATCTCTCGCGCCACAGTCACTTCTTCGGTGCGATCGTTCTGAATCGATGGAGTGAGGGACACGCGAATCGTATCGCCGATCCCTTGATTCAAGAGCACCGACAACCCGGCGGTGCTGAACACAATTCCTCGTGTCCCCAAGCCCGCTTCGGTTAGGCCAACGTGCAATGGGTACTCAGTTCTATCGGCCAACATGCGGTAAACGTCCACCAGGTCCCCTACCTGAGACATCTTCGCTGAAATGACGATGCAATTGTGAGGCAGCCCCAATTCCTCAGCAAACGAAGCCGAGCGAATGGCGCTCTCGACCATTGCGTTCAGCATTACATTGCGCGCACTGAGCGGGGTACCTGACTGCGAGTTCTCTTCCATCAACTCAGAAAGCAAGCGCTTGTCGAGGGATCCCCAGTTGACACCTATGCGGACCGGCTTCCCGTTGTCTTTTGCCACCTCGATGATCGTACTGAAGTTCTGGTCTCTGCGGCTACCTCCTACGTTGCCGGGGTTGATCCGGTATTTCGCCAATGCTCTCGCACAGTCCGCATGTTTCGATAGGAGGTGATGGCCGTTGAAATGGAAATCGCCGACGAGTGGGACATACACACCCTCGCCCTCGAGTCGCTCGAGTATCTGCGGAACAGCCGTAGCCGCGGCAGAATCGTTCACCGTGATCCGCACCAACTCGCTGCCGGCGGCAGCAAGGTCAGCGATCTGGGCCGCGGTCGCCGCGACATCTGACGTGGGAGTGTTGGTCATCGACTGAACGACAACGGGATGCCCGGAGCCGATCGGAACTGAGGCTACGTTTGTGGTTACAGTTGGTCGCCTGGTGTGAGCAGTCATTGGTTGGAATATAGATTACGGTGGGCAGAGGGGCAGTGGAGGCAGAAGCTGCAGATGGTGCCTAGTGGAGAGCGAACGAGGCAATAGGGACTTGTTACCCTCTGCCTCTCCTCCCACTTCTCATCAGTGCATGCGCGTGGTCGTAGGGGCGTGCCCAATCAACAAGGATTGTCCCAGTCGACCTCGGACACCTCTTTGCATCTCGGGCAGTGTGCCTCAGCCGCGTTCGGGGCTATCGCCACGCGCGCACGACACAGTGGGCACACACCATACACCGGCCCGAGCTTCGCTGAGCTCGCTCGGAGTGCTGCGTGTTCTTCGGGGTTTCTCCGCACGACGCTCCACTTCGTGGGCTTTTCGTCAGCGAAGTCCAGGCTGGAACTACTCACGGGCCTATTCGACTTGTTGACATCGAGTAGAACGAGATCTGACTCACCGTTACCGACCACCGCGTACCATGCCCCGCGCCTCAGTCCGTGAGCCTCTTCCTGCGAGACGCGCGCCCATTTCATGGCTTCCTCCTCAGCTAGGCGAAATCCTGACCTTGGAATAACTATCGCTGATCAGAACGAGACCGGCAACTCAGCCGCACTCGCTGAAGCCGCAAACGTGACACTTAGCGCACCCCTCGGCATACTCGAGCTGGGAACCGCAATCGGGGCACGCCCCAACCAGTTTCTTTGTATCGTGCGTCTTCAACTCCCACATCTCGCCGTTCACACCTGGCACTTCCTTCCGACTCACGGATACCACGGCATCGTCGGCACTATCAGACTGCTCCAAGAGCTCTTGCTGGATGCCCTGCTTGTCCTGCATCCATTTTTCCATCGCGATACCAATCGCATCTGGTACCGATAGAACCTTGTTTGGACCGAGGCCAGTGACGCGATCGGACGAGATTCCGCGAAGCTGGCGGTGAACCTCATGCATCGGGATACCTGAACGGAGTGCGAGGGAAATCAACCGTCCTATGGCCTCGACGTCGGCCATGAGCGCTCCGCCGGCTTTGCCCAGAGTCATGAACATCTCAAACGGCTGGCCTTTGTCATCCTCTGTGATCGTGACGTACAGAGTGCCCAACGGAGTCTCCACTCTCCTCGTCGATCCCTTCAACAGTTCCGGCCGTGAACGTTTGGCTCTGCGTTGAAGGTTTTCGGCTTCAACTTCGTGCAGTTGCTTTCTGGTTAGCCCGAGTTCAGCCTCCAACTCAGCCACCGCTGCGCGAAGTTCGGTTACTTCGTCGGTCGGCCTCCGTTCACTTCCCGTAGCAGTGTCCTGCCCTTCAGCGTTCTTTGCTGTGGTACCAGTGGATAGCACCTGCAATTCCCGACTTCCATCTCTGTAAACAGTGACGCCCTTGCAGCCCAATCCGTGTGCACGTTGGTAGATCTCGCGCACATAGTCTTCGCTTGCCTCATTGGGGAAGTTGCAGGTCTTGCTAATAGCACTATCAGTGTAGTCCTGAAACGCAGCCTGCATTTCGATGTGCCATTCGGGTGCAACATCGTGCGCAGTTACAAATACATCTTGCCACTTCTGAGGCACCTCGTTGAAGTGGATGTGTCCAGCTTCTGCAATCTTGTCGATCAGATCAGAGGAATGCCAACCTTCCGCCTTGGCTATCGCCAAGAAGTCTTCGTTGACGTCGGTCATCAGAGTGTCTGCTTGGCGGCGCTGAAACGCGACAGCGAAGAGAGGCTCAATGCCAGACGAGCAACCCGCAAGGATCGATATCGTACCGGTTGGGGCAACTGTTGTGAGGTTGCAGTTGCGGAGTCTGCGCTCGGGACGGACTCGCTCCCCGTTCGCATCTCGCGCGCATGTCTCGTCCGGTCCCCAAATGCTCCCTTTCCATTCCGGGAAGACTCCTCGATGGGCCGCCAAGCGCTCGCTCTCAACCTTCGCTTCTTCGTCGACGAAGGTCATGAGTTGCCGCGCCCACTCGATGCCCTCCTTGGAATTGTACGGTACGCCGAGCCTTACCAGGAAGTCGGCCCAACCCATGATGCCGAGTCCGACGCGACGAATTCGCTGGGCCAACTGCGTGATCTGTGGAAGTGGATACTTGTTGACATCGATGACGTTATCGAGGAAGTGGGTGCAAAGGTGCACGGCGCGGCGCAGTCCATCCCAATCGACCTCACCATGGTTGGCAAACGCACCAACGTTGATCGATCCGAGATTACACACGTCATAGGGAAGCAGTGGCTGCTCGCCGCAGGGATTAGTTGCTTCGTAAGAACCGAGATGCGGTACCGGATTGTAGCGGTTGGCTTGATCGACGAAGAACACGCCCGGCTCTCCCGTCTTCCAAGCCCCATGCACGATCATCGCGAACACTTCAGGTGCGTTCAATCTGTTAACGACTTCGCCGGTACGAGGATGGATCAGATCGTAATCCTCACCCGCAGCTACTGCGGCCATGAACGCATCGGTAACACCCACGGAGATGTTGAAGTTCGTGACTTTGGAGGTGTCGTCTTTACATCCTATGAAATCCAGAATATCGGGGTGATCGACACGCAGGATCCCCATGTTTGCACCACGCCTGGTCCCGCCCTGTTTGACAACCTCTGTCGACGAGTCGTAGAGCGACATGAAGGACACGGGCCCGGACGCAACGCCCATCGTCGACCGAACCACGTCATTCTTGGGTCGCAGTCTCGAGAACCCGAAACCGGTCCCTCCGCCAGATTGATGCACGAGAGCCATGTTGCGGAGCGTGTCATAGATGCCTGATTCACCATTTGAGAGTGCGTCGTCGACGGGCAACACAAAACACGCGGAGAGTTGACCCAGTGGCCTACCTGCGTTCATGAGCGTAGGGCTGTTGGGCATCCAGATACGCGTCGCCATCAGCTCGACGAATGTCTCCGCGAGGGCTTCTACCGCACCTTCGCTCGCACCATAGTCAGCATCGGCAGCAGCTATCGTACGCGCGACGCGCCAGAGCAAATCCTCCGGTGCCTCGGCCGGGTTTCCGTCATCATCCTTGACGAGATAGCGGCGTTTGAGAACCGTGATCGCGTTGTCGGAGAATTGGAGACCCAAATCCCTGCCGAACTGACTGGAACTGACCATAACGGCTCCTGCGCCGCTCAGAGAGCGGCTTGTGGGTACTCGTTGATTGTGTGTTGGCGATACTGACGGATTATGTCGGTGGTTTGCATCACCGCGCGGGGGAACATATTAGCCTGTTCCAACACCCGCGCAAGTGGATCCGCGAGCAGCGACCCGGCGGCGGAAACGGAAATCAACATCACAAACCTGCTACCGGTGACGCGGGGTGCTGCATCACCACGCCAGATTTGTGTAACTGCGCCAATTCGAGGTAATGTCGCACCGTTTCTCCGATCCTAGTCCGGAGTTCCTCATCGACATCGCGCACCACCTTTGCGGGCACACCAAGCACTAACGAGCCAGGTGGGACAATGGAGTCCTCCGTAAGCAGCGCTCCCGCGCCGATAACTGAACCGGTGCCAATTCTCACACCGTTGAGGAGAACTGAGCCCATGCCTATCAGGCAGTCGTCTTCCACCTCGCAGCCATGCAGAATGGCGCGGTGCCCGACGCCCACACGGCTTCCAACCGTGCACGGCAACCCAATGTCCACATGCAGCACTGCCAGGTCCTGGATGTTTGTCTTTTCCCCTATGGATATTGGCGCCATGTCGCCACGAACAACCGTGTGATACCAGATGCTGGAGTCAGCACCAATCGTCACGTCCCCCAATACAACTGCACCTGGGGCGATAAATGCACTGGTGTGTATCACGTGGAAGCTACTGTCTAGAACGAAACCGAACTGTGACCCTGAGCCATGCCTCGACCGGTCGTCCATCCTTCAACGCGGGGCTGTAACGCAAGCTGTCTTGCACAAACCGTGTTGCCGCGATAATCAGCCTAGGTGCGGCATCTTGCCTTCTCTGACGAACCGTGGTCACCGCTCTGCCATCAATTCCGACCTTGACGGTGAGACTCACTGGAGACAGTTCGCCATCGTAGCCTACAGGCGCGTACGGCCGAGCAGCTCGTGTTGGCGATGGTGCGGAATCGTAGCACTGATCGCTTCTGAAATATTCGAGGTCGGGGTTGTCCGTTTGACAATCAACGACAGGCGTTCTCGAGGGAGGTGGCGCCACTGGACGTGTCGGTCCCGTTGGCTCCTGTCGCGCCTGTGTTGGCTGCGCGATCCGGGCCATCGTAACCGGAGTAATCGTCGTCTGACCGCGAGCCACCTGAACCGTTTGCTCAAACTTCTCGTAACCGTCTCGTTCGATCTCGATTTTGTACGAGCCGGCATCGAGTTCCAATGAGTCGCCGGTTACGGCTTCGCCATCGATCAGCAGCCGTCCGCCCCGTGGCGTGCGGACAACCAGTGTACCCTGGTTCGATAGCACTACTGGCGGATCCACGGTCGCAGCAGTGGACGTATCGGGGAATCCGACTGAATCGGTTGTAGCACCGGAGTCAGCCGGCGCCAAAGAGTCGGTGGGATCGGCAATCCCCAGGAGAATTGAATCCGCTCCAGCGAGCAGTGCTGAGTCCGGGGGTAGATCTGACATCGGTGGTACCGGATCGGTTGCAGGAGATTGAGCAAAAAATGGCAACGGCCACTGAGCATCTAGGAAGTAGTACCAATACCCACCAGCCCCGCCACTGCCCAACACCAAGAAGACCAACACGCCAATCAGGACCGCCTTCCTGCTTTTCTTCGGTGTAACCTCTGCGGATGGGGAGGTCCGTGGCATAGGAGTCGTCGGCGTACTTGGAGATACTACCGGAAACTCGGTGTCCGGTGACTCGACGGCCTGTGGAAGGACTGTCGTCGGTATATCGGAAAAGGTCGCTTCTGACGCCTGCGTAATCACCGGCCCACCACCCTCGAGCTTTGCGACCAGGTCTTCGGCTGTCTGGTATCGGTCTTCCGGAGACTTAGCCATCATCCGCTCAATGATGTCGTACAACGCGCGCTGATCGGCGTTGTCCATCTCGGGTTCTGGCAAGTCCTCCATTATGTGCTTGTAACCGATAGAGAACGAATCCTCACCGTCGAATGGCACCACTCCGGTTAGGCATTGGTATGCGACAACTCCCAACGAGTAGATATCACTACGGCCATCGAGAGTCTGTGCGCGAGCCTGCTCAGGACTCATGTAGTGCGGAGTGCCAATTGACATTCCAGTACCAGTGAGGCGCGTCCCAGAGGCAGCTTTCGCAATTCCGAAGTCTGTGAGGATAGCGTTACCCGACTCGTCAAACATGATGTTGTCAGGCTTGATGTCGCGATGGACTATTTCGTTCTTATGCGCGTAACCGAGCGCACTCGCCGTCTGAATCAGGATTTTGCGAATATCGCGGGGTGGTAGTTTGCCGTGCTTGCGGAGCTTCTCCGAAAGGGCCTCACCGCGCAAGAACTTCATCACAAAGAAGATCACGCGGCCCTTCTTCCCAACTCTGTAGATCGGGATGATGTTGGCGTGTTCTAGCTTAGCCGACGTTCGCGCCTCACGCTGAAACCGCTCGACGAATTCCGAGTCGAACGCGAGCGAAAATGGAAGAACCTTTACCGCTACTTCTCGGTCAAGTCCCTTCTCGCGGGCCTTGAGGACGATCGCCATACCGCCACGACCGAGCTCGTCGATGATCTCATATTCATCCTTTAGTGCAGCGCGAACCTGAGCAACCTCAGTCTGCTCGGACGATTCGACAACCGCCGCCAGTGGTGTGGTAGCGGCAAGGTCGAGTCCACAGGAGGGACAAAACTTCGCAGAATCTTGGTATTCAGTGCCGCATCGCGAACAGAACATGCGCGCTCTCCCCTATCCTTGGCAGTATAGGGTATGACAACGGAGGGTGCAAGCTGCTTTAGAAGGCTCGCCCAAAGGCCACATAGTACCTCACCGATCCCCGTTCCGTATCCAGCCAATCGGTGAGCGCCACCGCTCCTCCCAGCCGCGCCTTCAGCTCAAAACCTGCACCCAACCCCATATCGACAGCGATCTCTCCACCCACATCCCTCATCGCTGCCAGGTCTATCGTTTCTCCGCGGTTCCAGCCGGCTCCGATTTCGCCGAACAGGTTGAGCGAGAGCCGGTCCAAGAACAGCGGCAACCTGGGCACGCCCCTGGCAATCAACACTAACGGTACGCGGAGCTCCAACACACCGACCGTCGCCCTAGTGAAGCCACTACGCGCACCATATCCACGCATTTGAAACCTGCGCCTGCCGCTGCCCAATGCCGTTCCCGGAATCAGCTCTATGATGTCACCCGACTCTCCACCAACGGAGAAAGTTGTGGCAGCGGTTCCACCAGTCTTGCCCGCAGCGACATTGGCTGCCAAGACCCAGTGCGCAAATCCCGGAAGCGGGAGCGCAAGGTACCCGGCAACGTTTCCTCGTGCTTCGTACGACCAATATTGCGACCCACCTGTTTGCCATCGTCGCAGGTACATTGCCTCCAATGCGAACCCATCTTCGGGTGAAACAGACATCATTGGCCGGGAGAAGTGAGAAGTACTCGCTGCGATTGCAGCTCCCACGAAGGTCGGATTGAGCGGAGTGAACTGCAATGGTTCCGCCCCCTCGTTGACTAGTACGTCGCGTTCAACAAAGCCTCGAAATCTGAAGTCGGCTCCTTTCCGCCACCTCCGCCACCTGTGGCGGATTCCCAACTCAGCCGCCCGTTCTCTGAATGAGGCGGGCACCACGCCACCATGGTAAAGAATCGGATCGAAATCCCATGTCTGTCCGGCGGCCATATCAACAGACCAAGACCTCCAGCGTCGATGGCTGACATACAATACCCCCTCCACGCGTCCATGCTCTGGGGAAGCAGTTGCGAGGACGCTATAGCTCGTCCGCCCTATAGGGTCGGTGCCCATCGTGAGGGCTCCAATGAATGCGCCAGTCTGACCTTCATCATGCACCACAGGAATCCAGAAGTGTGGCCTGAGCGCCGGCCAAGGAGCGTACCTGCCCTCGCGCACTTGGACATCCGTCGCGGCAATTGTCGATGCCGTGTCGACGCGCGCATGCGGTTCGTCCGACTCGAGGGGGCGCATTCTCTGCTGCAGCAACGCATATCCATCGCCAAACACCGTCGAGAATATCAGAGCATCGTGACCAATCACTGCCGGCTGGCGAGCGCCAGTCGGTTCATCTGTGAGTCGATCTGTCCGTCCGGATTTAATGTCAAAGGCGTAGACCTGTGGCAAGCCACTCCGTTCCGATGAGAACAGCAGCTGCCCGCCTGATGCCGACCATACTGGGTCGGCATCCATCGCCGCATCGCGAGTCACCATCCGGAAATCCTCAGGTCGGCCGGCGGGCCACATCACGATGTCCCATTGCTGGTCCGCGTGACGTGCTGCTGCGACCCACTCCCCATCTGCTGATACTACGATCCGGCCCCAATCTGTCGACGATTCTGGATTGGGAAACTCTTTTACGCTGGTATCAGGATATCGCATTACCCCAACACTGCGCGCACCTGGCTGGAGGCTGATCAACCCAAGTTGGCCGTCACCAGCGGCGAAAACGTCCGTATTCCGTGCTTCGATGGAAACGCGTTGCCAGTCTTTGCCTGGTTCCCACCGGTAGACGTCGCTTCGGATAGTCACGGGTGACGAATACTCCAATTGCGTCACATACACCGTATCACCCACCCAGGCGATTCCTTCTGCGGAGGTAACACGCCGGGACGCAATATCTTCTCCCGTCGCGATGTCACGAACGACGATTCGCTCAACATTTCTATCATCCAGCCTTCTGAAGCAAATGCGCGTGCCATCGGGTGAAGGTCGCGCTGTGGGCTCCAGCCGCAGACCGCGCTCGAGTATGCGGTACTCACTACTCGATTCTGTCGCTGGCTGCTCGAGCCTCTCCCATCCGTCACCGACTGATTCCCCGCCAGCACCCTTGAGTGGACTGGACACGTTGAAGACGTTCAATTGACGTGATGTCCGCTCTATGAACTGCGGAACGACGGAATCGCCAAACAGGGTTCGCTGACGCTCGAAGAACCGCGAACCCCACGCGTATGTTCTCCTGCCTGCGGGCCAAACCCTGTTCATCCTAACGGCGTCTCCAGATCTCGGCCACGTGCCATCGCGCGCAGTCGCGCCCAGCAACTGGGTGTGATATGCACCGCGCACTCGGCCCGCCGACGTGAAGCGGGATTCGTAGTAGGTGGCAATCCCCTCTGAGACCCAACCCGGCAGGTATGCGTTGGGAAAGAGACCCGGTGCGCGACCAAAGGGTTTCTGGAGAATCCGCCAAATACCTCCCGATCGATCCAGATGAAAGATGTGAGTCAGCTCATGCGTGATCACCAATCGAAGCCAATCGTCATAGACGCCCAATTCATTGGCCGTGGCAGGTGGTGCCAGGTTGATGGTGAGTCGGTTCGATGGGAATACCGTCGCAAACCCATTGGAGAAATCGGCGGCATCGGTAAGTACGAGGTCTACCTTCCCCTTGGGGCTTGTGAGTTCCGACGACAGGGCCAGATACGCACGTTCCGCTTCACGGCTAGCCCTCAGGGCGTGAAGAACGTGTGAGGCTTTTGCATGAATCCGAAAGTGTTCTGTGTGCCAAGTCTGCCAGCTACCGCTTGGGTCCACCTGGCTCCAGACGTGGGTTGGTAAAGCCCCGCAGGTGGCAATCAGCACAGCTGCTATCGCGATGATTCTCACTTCAATTGGCTCTAACGGCCCACTCTCTCAGGAAAGTTGCGATCCCCTCCAATACACCACGCGCATAACGCAATTGCCCTTCTTCGCTCACGAGCACTGCCTCCTGATCGGGCAACATCAAAAACAGACCTTCAGCAAGAGCCGCCGGCATCCAAGTCGTCCTAACGAGTGCGAGGTTGCCGCGACCGAAACCGAGATCTCTAAACCCTAGCTGTCGCACCAGGGACCGATTCAACTCACGAGCGAGCCCCGCACTCCGCGGATAGAAATAGTACGCACTCGTCCCATTGTTGATGAACGGATTGACGCTATCCGGAAGTGCATTCGCATGAATCGACACCAGCAGTTCTGCACCAACCGTCTCCGCAACATCGATACGTTCGTAAAGTCCCATTGGAGCATCCGCATCGCGTACCAGGGTCACCTCCGCGCCGTGCCGCTCCAAGAGGCCTTTCACCTTACGTGCTATCTCGAGCGTAATCACCGATTCAGACGTCCCAGTAGGTCCGACTGCGCCACCGGGTGGGTGGCCTGCGTCAACGGCAATCTTTCGCCCTGCGAGAGGGCGTTGGGGATCGATAGCCGGGGGGCGCCGTATTTCGACCATCAAATCGTTGCCACTCCAACGAGTACGGTATCCCCACACTCCAGTGGACAGGGCCACACTGATGACCGTCTCATCCTCTCTGGCTTGAGTGAAGGAAATCAGCTCAACTAATGGATCAGTGCCACCGTATTGAATCCAGTCCATATCTGCCGCTACCCCGTAGAGCGTCAAGTGGACCGAGGTGTCATCCTCGTCCGCACGGAAGGGAATGCGTGCAGGTAATGGTATTCTGAGAACTACCGACTCCTCACCCGGCACGAGTCGCAATGACCTAGCGATCCCGCCCGGTGGTGGAGTGCCCGGTGGCAGGGGGTACACTCCCGAATCGTCTACCCAGGCGGAACTGGTCTCCGACAGCTGCAGGCGTATCTGATTGTCCCATCGGCCCGACACACGAGCCAACGTGCCGTTTGGAAGGAACCAATGATAGGTTCCCCACGGAGACGGCCTACCGGCGAGCACCCCATCGGTCAATCCCGTTCCAGCTTGATCGTCATTGACTACGATCAAGAGCGGGTGATCTACGTCCACCAAGCCTAGTCGAAGAGGCCATCTTGCGCGTGCGGTATCGGCTCCAATTACCGCCTCTACCGCCAGCCATGTCGAATCGGATGGTTCGTGGGGGAAGTCTGGGGCCATCACGATGTCAGGGTCGGGACCGAGCCTTCCTGTCCACCACGCGACATATCGATCGGTGACGGCGACCGCGTCATGTTCTTCCGGTACCGAAGTCGAGAAGGCCAACCTACCCCAAGGCTGTTCAGATGGACTGGTATCGGGCAGAAAGTGAAGTACCTCTCCACTTGAGGTGTGGGCTCGCACATCAGCGCCAGGTGTGGCACGTAGCGCCAATCGTACGCCCTCACCATTACGGATCCACCGGTCGCCACGCGGCGAGAATGAGGTGGAGTCTATCCAGACAGAACCGTCGTAGCTTCGCCGACCAGCGGCAATTGGTGCGACGAGTAGAATACGAGCCGACTCCTCTCCAGAAGTGGCAACGATGTCGAACTCTGCAATCGAGTCGCTGGGCAAAGGAAGCCAGGCAATCCAGCCGCCCGAAGGATAGACAGTGACAGTTTCCCCGTTCACGGAGAGTTCTGCGTCAGCCGTGCCAACGGAGCCGAATATGAATGTCGAATCGGTGCTTTGAATGCTGTAGCCGTCCACGGCACGCAAATCGACTGACTCTCCCGCCCGGGCCAACTGGCCGTCTACCGGCGGATAGACTACTTGGATGGAAAGCGGCCCTGAAAGCGCCGGAGGAGACGCTGGTGGATCGAATGGTCCGGTCGGCGCCGGCCGAAATGACGGCTCAAACAAAGCACATCCCGATGACACGAAGCAGATCGCGCAGGTCACGAACAGTTGAGCGGGACGTGGCATGGTCGCGGAACCTACATAAATTCAATGAGGTACGTCAATTTGATTTGGTTGACCACCATTTTTCTAGAGAGTAGATTGGCATTTCCGCCCTTCGACTTTGATTGGAGCCATTCGTCACGTGCCAACCTGTACACATTGCGGCCGTGAGAACGATGATGCGTCCCCGTTTTGCGGCGACTGTGGAATGGCCTTAGGCCAGTCACCGGACGCTTCATCCCCCAAGAACACCAATATCGCGGACAGCAATCAACCCTCAGCCGCAAACGCGCCCGCTGCCGGCAGCGGGCCCAGCAACTGCCCCGAGTGCGGCACCCCGCGGGTTGGGGGATTGCCGTTTTGCCCGTCATGCGGAAGGCAGGTCTCCGCTCAGATGGAAGGAGTACCGAGCTGCCAAAAATGCGGGACGCCGATAGTGAGGGGTGCGCAGTTCTGCGCAGCGTGTGGCTTGGGAGTCGGGTCATCTCCCAGCGGACAGCCGCGCACCTCAGCCTACTCGGCGAGACAGGCTGCCAGCCTCGGCAAGATCGTTGTGCTATCCGAAACTGGTGAAACACTTGATATGCGTTCGCTCGCCGGACATGAGACAACCATTGGACGTGACGGAGCCGACATCGAGTTCGATGACGATCCCTTCATGTCTCCTCTGCACGCGAAGATCTCTGCCGTCGACGAGCGATACACCCTGCGAGATTTGGGGAGTCGAAACGGAACCTGGATGTTCATATCAGAACCACACCGATTGGACGATGGAGATCTCGTCCTGGTCGGCTCGCAGGTACTTCTCTTCCGGCGACTAGGCTACCCGGGACCACAGCCTCCCGAAAGCGACGCGACACGCCGAATGGGCAGCTTGGTTCCAAGCGCTGACATTGCACGCCTGGTGCAATTGCGCAGCGACGGATCACAGCGGGATACCATACATCTCTCACCGGGTAGGCATCTCGGAATTGGCAGAGAACGCGGTGACTGGGTATTCCCCTACGATCCTTCGATGAGCGGGCTTCACGCCGAGATTCGCTCTGAAGATGCCGATTTCGTCGTTTGCGATGCGGGTAGCAGAAACGGAGTGGCCGTGTCGGTCAGAGGTAGAGTGTTGATAGAACCGGGCACCAGGCTTCTGGTCGGCGACAAGATGATTCGGCTGGAGGCTCCTTGAAGATCTGTACGACGTGTGGCGCAGAGTGGCCTGACGATACGAAGTTTTGCCCTAAAGATGGATCTGCGCTAAAGATCGCCGGCGGAGAGGAAAGCATCGTCGGCGGGGTCTTGCAGAGCTACCATATCATAAAGAAGCTGGGTGAGGGGGGAATGGGCGCCGTCTATCTCGGCGAGCACGTGAAGATGGGCCGCAAGAGCGCGATCAAAGTGATGACGCAATCGCTTGCGCAGGACACAGACGCGATCGCGCGATTCAACCGTGAAGCCGCAAACGCCGCAAGCATCAACCATGTAAACGTCTGCGCCATCTACGACTTCGGAGAAACCTCCGACGGAACGATTTTCCTTGCTATGGAGTACATCGAGGGCGAAGCCCTCACCGACCTAATAAAACGTGAAGGCCCCCTCGACCTCTGGCGTGCCAGCGCAATTCTCAAGCAGACAGGTGATGCTCTCCAAGCCGCTCACGAGCTTGGCATCGTCCACAGAGATCTGAAGCCAGACAACATCATGATCGCCAAGGCCCGTGACGGATCGGACCTGGTGAAGGTCGTTGACTTCGGGATTGCGAAGGCGATGGGAGGTGAAGAAGGTCAGAACGTAACACGTACGGGACTCGTAGTGGGAACACCGGAGTACATGAGCCCCGAGCAGCTGTCGGGTGATCAACTGGACGGCCGCAGCGATGTGTATTCATTGTCGCTGGTCTTCTTCCGAATGATCACGGGTACACTGCCATTCCAGGCGGACAGCGCGCAGGAAGTGATGATCAAGCGGCTTACGGACGAACCTGCGCGACTGAATGAGGCCTTCCAAGGCGGCAGGTTCCCACCTCAGCTCCAGGTGGTGATGGATCGCGCCATGGAGCGCATGCCCTCGGATCGCTACGCCACCGCGGACGAGTTTGCCAGCGATGCGATCGAAGCAATCGCTAGCGCTCCACCGATGGAGTCCGCACCTCCGATCGACACGCAAGGTGCGACCCAGCTCCTGGATACTGGACCGTCTGACCCGGCTGTGACGGAACAACTACAGAAGACCAGGCTGTCTGAACCCCAGGCTACGGTTGCAGTGAGCGATTTGGACGGTGACGTCACAGCCGCAGCTGATGTGGCTGACGATGCTACCGAAGTTCTGGACGAGACGACGCCACCCACCCCTGAAGCGCCCATGCCTCAAGCTGCATCTAAGGAGCCGAAGAAGAAGCCGATTCTCGCAATTGCGGCGTCGGTGGTGGTGGTTGGGATAGTCGGAAGCGTCGGATACGTGACGGTTGCCGGGGGTGGCGACGGGCCACCCAACTTAGGCGTCGATAGTTCGCAGGTTGCACTCGTTACGGCAGAGAATGGGGACAGCGCTGAGTCGGAGCCGGATCCGGAACAGACTCTTGGAGGTGCAAACGAACAAGCTTCCGCCGATACGGCTCAATCTGACCAAGGCACGACCACGCGTGATACGGTTGATCCGGGTGGAACTACGCCAGATAGAGTGGAAGTCAATCTACAGACGATCGCGGACGAGTTTGTTACATTGGGACGGCGTGTTTCACCTGACATAGAAGATCAGGTTCGTGCGGACGCCCGTCGACGTGCGCAAGAGATCTACAATATTACGCCACTGCCTGACTCCATGAGGGCGAAGGCGGCGCAGATTGTTGCTGAGTCTTACGAAGAACAGAGCATGGAAGACGCCTGCACCTGGGTCGACCGCGCGATCAGGCTGCAGCCGGACAACGAGGCCTATCGCTCCTTTAAAGAGTTCATATTGGGGTGCCCGACTTGAACCTCTTCGGACGCAAGAAACAGCGAACACGAATTTCGGTATTCGGGAAGACCGATGTCGGCTGCACGCGGGATCACAATGAGGATTGTTTCCTCGTTGCAGACTTGACCGCAAAGAAAGCATCGCTCCTTCCCGAAGTCCGCGACCACGAGGTAGGACGCAAAGGCTCCTTGCTCATTGTCGCCGACGGAATGGGCGGGGCGGCTGCAGGCGAGGTCGCAAGTGAAATGGCAACGGAAGTCGTCTTCGAACACCTCTTGGCAACCTGGCTCGATGATGACGAAGACACGCCCCAGCAATTCGCATTCCGGTTGCGCGAGTCGGTGGAGGAAGCAAATCGGAAGATCCATGCCCACGCCAAGGCGAACCCAGAAATGCGTGGAATGGGCACGACGATGACAGCCGCAGGGGTGTTGGGCGATCACATCTATGTAACCCAAGTTGGGGATTCAAGAGCGTACCTGGTGCGCGAAGGTGAGGCGACTCAGATAACGAAGGACCAGTCGCTAATGCAACGCCTTGTCGACGCAGGTGAACTCACAGAGGAGGAAGCTGAGCGCAGCGAACGCAAAAACATCATACTTCAGGCACTCGGCCCTGACGCACGCGTGCGCGTCGACTTGACCCACCAAGCCATTTGCCAAGGGGACACGGTTCTACTTTGTTCGGACGGGCTTTCAGGGCTGGTCACCAGAGAAGAAATCGCCGAAGCTGTATCTCAGGACAAGGACCTGGTGCAGGTCTCGGCCGATCTCATTTCGCTCGCCAACGATCGGGGTGGACCTGATAACATCACGGTGGTAGTCGCACGGTTTAGTGGAAACGGCCTGGCCGAACCGGGCGACGGAGAGGAAGTAGGACACGAGGTCTACCCTCTGACCGACACCGAATCGACAACTGAACCAGTGCCCGTTTACAAGGGTAGCGACCCGCCCAAGCCGCAGGGATCATCGATGATAGCTGCCGGCGCAGCGGCGGCGGTAATTGTGACCGCTGCACTTGTCTTGGCGGTCGTCTGAGCGACCACAGGTGAAAGCCCAACTCCACATCCTGACCGGAAGCCTCACAGGACAGGTATCCGTTTACTCCCAGTCACCGATCGAGATCGGTCGACATCCAACGTCCCAACTGCAATTCGATCCGGATCGTGATTTGGACGTCTCGGGGCGCCACGCAGTCATCACACTCAAAGGCAACCGGTGGACGATCCAGGACCGCGGCAGTATGAACGGGACGCTCGTGAACGGTCACGCAATCACAGCTGATACTGCGTTGGGCGATACAGATCAGATCAGGTTCGGTCCCAACGGGCCTCTCGTCGAGTTCAGACTAGTCGCCGATGGTACGCCTGACGGGATTGTCGAACCCGCAAAGGTTCAGAGAGCAGAAGAGCCGCAAGGCGCGGAGCCCAAGCCGGCTGGCAAGACGGGAACCGGCAGGCCGACAGTTGATAGGCCGGCTCCGTCTCCAGAGCCTGCAAGATCGAGGAACACGGAGCAACGGGTTCGCATTGAGGTGGGCCGACAGACTCGGCGATTGAGGGCGATGACCGTTGTCCTCTTCGTAGTGCTCTTAGCGGTAGCCGGTGCTTTCTTTTATCAAACCGACCGCCAGCGACGCCAGCGAGAGGCCGACATTGCGGCCATCGAGGCTCGTACCGATAGCATTCTGCAGGCAGCCGCCGCAGCCATCAGCGCACTTGAAGGAGAGGTTGAGGGACTGGGAGAGGCGCTCAGGCAGTCTCAGGCCGACGTGGGCCGTCTGAGAAGCAATCTCGCGGCGGCACAAGCCGCCGGCAGTGACGACGAGGTTGTCGAACTCAGGCGTCAGTTGGCGGATGCATCCCAAGCACTGTTGAACCTCGAAGCGGCAGCGGATGTAGACTACGCCTCAATCGTCGATGCGAACCAGCAAGCGGTCGCCCTGATATGGGCTGACTTGGGAGGCGGCAACATCCAGATAGGCACGGCCTTCGCGGTTCGATCGGACGGCATCATGCTGACATGTCGTCACGTCGTAGCCGGTGAAGATGGATCCGCCCGACCGCTTCGTCTCGCAATCAAGTTCGCCGACTCCTATCAGGTTTACCCGGCCCAACTGCGCGCCGTATCGAATGAAGCCGATCTCGCGATCGTCAAGGTGAACATTCGTGGTGGTGTACCCACCGTGCAGGGTTTGAACGAGCGGCCAGACACTCTTGGCGTGGGCGATCCGGTTGCTGTGATCGGATTTCCGATGGGGACGGACCTTCCGATGAGCGAAGCAGGAGAATCGCGGTCGATAGCCCGAACCTCTTTCACCGCCGGATCGGTCTCGAAGACCCTGCCCGATTTGGTCCAGATCGACGGTTATGGGGCGCGGGGCGCCAGTGGCAGCCCCATATTCGATCGTGCGGGTCAGGTAGTGAGCATCCTCTACGGCGGCGAGCCAGGATCGGGCGGACGGATAGTGTTGAGCGTACCTAGCACCTACGCCCTCAATCTACTGCAGTCCCAGCCTTAACAACGTCACACGGGCGGCGGATCGCCCGCTACTGCTCTCACCCGGCCCCCGTGCTCTTCAAGTAGGCGGCGCGCCTTCATTGCGTCCATACCGCGGCGAAGCATCACTATTGCAACCTTCACGCTGCCAGAGGCCTCCTGTATCGCGCGGCGGGCCGAGGACCGCTCGACTGCACAGGCTTCCATCACGATTCTCTCACCTCGATCGATCAACTTCTTGGACAGTGTTGTGAGGTCGACCATGAGGTTTCCATAGGCCTTACCCGCCCTGATCATTGCCCCCGTGGAGATGGTATTCAGAATCATCTTGGTTGCGGTGCCGGCTTTGAGTCGCGTGGACCCGGTCAACGCTTCGGGGCCGACTTTTGCCACGATGAGTTCATCACACAGATCTGTCATGCGCTCAGGTGGGTCCGTACATGACACGAAGGCTGTGCAGGCACCGCATTCGTTCGCCCGAACGATGGCCGCGTTCACAAAGGCGGTTGTTCCACTTGCGGCAACTCCGATGACGACGTCATTGTAACCAACCGCCAATTCGTCGACGGCCGCAGCGCCTGCAACTTCATTGTCCTCAGCGCCTTCTTGACTCCGGGTTAGCGCATCTTTGCCACCCGCGATGATCCCGCGAACCAACCCTGGGTCAGCGCCAAAGGTCGGAGGACATTCCGAAGCGTCCAGCACACCGAGGCGGCCGCTTGTACCCGCACCGACATAGATCAGGCGTCCACCGCGATCGAATGCATTGACCACGTGATCGATTGTGCGCGCAACAGCTTCACGAGCTTCGTACACGGCGGCCGCAACCGTGCGGTCTTCAGCGTTGAGCAGCTCTACGATCTCGATTGATGACGCAACATCGATGCCCGCCGTTCGCCGGTTCCGCTGTTCGGTCAGCCGAGGGTCTCTGAAATCGCGGTCTGCGGTCACAGCGTTCCGAAGTGCTCAGGCCTCACGGCGTTTGGAGTAATAACCTATCATCTTGTACACGAGCTTTGCGGCGAGCACATCGGGGGCCGTGATACCGGGCGTCGGCGCCAACTCCACGACGTCGCATCCAACCACGTTCTTCTCCTCGAAGACACGCTCCAACAGCTCGAGCGTGGGATACCATGTTCCGCCGCCGGGTTCTGGTGTTCCCGTCGATGGCATCAGCGAAGGGTCGAAGTAATCGATATCGACAGTTACGTATACGTCGTTGCCAAGAGCGCTCACCGCACGGTCAATCCAGTCGTTTCCCTGAAGCTCATGGCCAAAAATGACGGAAATCTCGTTCTGCCGCACCAACGAGCGTTCCTCGGACGTCATCGACCTGACACCAACCGGCACCAGCGTAACCCGATCGTGTACCGTAAACATTGCGCATGCGTGCGAGTAGGGCGTTCCTTCGTATTCCGCACGCAAGTCAGTGTGCGCATCGAGTTGAAGAACCGAGAGGCTACCCTTCGGCATCCGATCTGCATGAGCCCGAATGATAGGTCCTGAGATGCTGTGCTCCCCGCCGATCACAACTAGGAACTTGCCTGCGTCGAGTAGCAGATCGACAGCTTCTCCCAGTTCGGATAAAGCCTCGCCCGGGCCGCTATCGGGCAGCACCAACTCCGGCAAGGTGTGAATACCAACCTCGTGCGGCTCGGCATCCAGTTCGTGGTCATACAACTCCAGAAATCTGGACGCGTGGATTATGGCGCGCGGGCCATACCGGGTTCCTGTGCCGTACGAAACAGTCGCCTCGTAGGGAACGGGCAAGACAACAACAGGACAGTCTTCAAAACGGGAATCCGACGCTGGCACCCCTAGGAACGAATCAGGAGGCCCCCACGGTAGCCTGCGCAACTCAGCTGGCAAGTCTTGAGGAGCACCCCTATCTCTGAATTCATTCATCCGCAGAAAACCACGGCGCTGATAACGGTGACCCACTTTCCGTCATCTTTGGCCTCGGCGGTGCACGACATGTTTCTCGTCTTCACGATCTTGCCCGAAAGTTTCCACTGTTCCTTTCTCTCATCCCAGGCTTGGTCTGGGTCGAACGGTACTCCCAGGACGGTTGCCAGCATGCTCGCTGCCAGATCTTCTGCATAGTCCCCTGCGGCCGACCGGCGCATGCCAAAGGCGTGGTGCTCCGATATGTAGCCGTACTGCGCAGGATTTGCAGGGATCGCCAATCCTATGGACGCTGTTGCTCTTCGTGACGGTTCGCTGGTGGCTGCTTCAGCCACCACCGCAAAGATGATTTGTCCCGGGCTCAGACACCTTAGGCCCTTCTCGCGCGAGATCATACGGCAGTGGGGCGGCCAAATGGAGCTTACTCTCACCAGGTTGTATTGGGCGATGCAAGCCTGGCGCAATGCCATCTCGAAGCTCGTCAACTTCTCCTTGTGGCGTCCCACGCCTTTGGTCAGAAAGGCCTGAGTCGGCACAAAAACGCGTGATTCGATCATCGGCGTTTACTCCGAGTACCAGAGATCTTTGGATATTTCGACCGGTGGCTCGGTTTCACCCGCGCGGTCGCGCACTCCTCTTAGGACATCCTCGAGCACTGTCGCGGGGCTTTCACCAACTTCTTCGACAGCCACTTTGCCGTGGCCCTTTTCCCGGCCCCTCATGATCATCATATAACTGGCTGTGAATATGCGACGGCGCGTCTCGGCGGTGCGACAGGATACTACTGCAACGCCCCACTCCCGCTCCTCGCGCCTGACCGGCTCGAAGAGCCAAATCCCCTCGATGTCCCCCGGTTCCACCTGAGCAGCAAGAGCCTCCGCCACACGAGTCCATCCGGGACCCAGGCCAGGTCCATGAGCCACTTCTACTCGAGGTTCGATTCCCATGAGAGCACCGTTCGATCAACGTTCACGAGTGGCTCCGGAGCAACAGCAAGGAGCATATGTGTGAAGACTCGCGCTACGGAAGTACAGGGAACCAAGATATCGGGCGCTGAAGAGCGTTACAAGTAGGCTCTACAGTACAGAAACTGGATCACGGTCAAACACCACACGAAGCTGCGCGTCCGCCTTATGGGGCACGCGCCTCGCCGCGTAGCGTGTGACTCGGTCGACGATCGACTTGTCTTCGCCACGGTAGAGCACGTGCCACCGCCAACGACGCTTGATTCGCGCTAGAGGCGCCGGTGCCGGTCCTAAGACATCGACGTCCCCATCCGCTCGCTTCGCCACGAGGCCGCGCATCCAAGCGGCAATATCGGCTGCAGCTTTCGAGACGTGCGTCTCGTCGAGCCCGCTCACCACAACGTTCACCAACCCGACGTGCGGAGGGTAGATAGGTGCCCGTCGAACCTCGAGTTCACGAGCAGCGAAGGCCTCGAAGTTGTGTCGCGCAGCCGCCTCGAGCGCGTAGTGGTGAGGTGTCCGAGTTTGCACGAGCACACGGCCACCATCCGGACCACGACCTGCGCGGCCGGCCACCTGTGCGATTAGCTGGAACGTGCGTTCCGGAGCTCGGAAATCGGGTAGGTGAAGTCCAGTATCCGCGTCGACAACACCCACCAGAGTAACACCAGGGAAGTCCAAGCCCTTGGCGATCATCTGAGTTCCGAAGAGGATGTCGACTTTCCGCAATTCGACGGCTTCGAGAATTCGGGCATGCGACCACCGCGCAGTAGTCGTGTCTGCATCCATACGTGCAAGCCGCGCAGCAGGATAACGCTCTGCAAGCCACCGCTCCAACAACTGCGTTCCAGTGCCTCTTTCTTTTCTTGTTGATTGACCACACTCCGAGCACCTGTCGGGCATGGTTTCGTCGTGGCCACAGTAGTGGCAGCGCAGCATCGCCGGAGTACGGTGGACGGTGAGTGAGATGCTGCAGTGGGGACATCCAGCGACGTTGCCACATGTTGCGCACTGCAGAAAGTGGGCGTAGCCTCTGCGATTGAGCAGCAGTATCGCCTGCTGACCTTTTTGAAGTGTCTCATCTAGCGTTTCGTCAAGCGTCTTCGACCAGGGCACTGCACCGCTCTCGTGCAGGATTGGCACGGACCGCATGTCCACCAGAGAGACTTCCGGAAGTGGTCGGTCCTCCACCCTTTGAGGCAGCGATATGGAAACGATCCGATCGCGGGCCAGCCATGCCTCCAACGACGGTGTCGCGCTGCCGAGGATTACGCGCGCTCCCTCGATACCAGCGCGCTTGAGCGCAACATCGCGGGCGTGATATCTAGGTGATTCTCCATGTTTGTAGCTGGCGTCGTGCTCTTCATCGACAATGATTGCCGCGAGGTCACGAACTGGCGCAAACACTGCAGATCGTGCCCCAACCACAACGCGCCGCTGCCCGGAAACAACTGCGCGCCAGGCATCAGCCCGTTCGGCATCTGAAAGGCCGGAGTGTAGCACGGCGACAGTGTCGCCGAACACGCCGATCACCCTCGATATCGCCTGTGGCGTGAGCGATATCTCGGGGACCAATACGATCGCGCCTCTTCCTCGTTCCACCTCCTCCCTAAACGCCTCCAGGTATACAAGGGTCTTGCCGCTGCCCGTCACACCCCAGAGAAGTGCAGCATGGCCTTTCGGCATCTTTCCTATCGCGCTCACCGCCTGTCGTTGGTCGGGGTTTGGAGACGGAGGTGTAGCACCGACTATGGCACTGAATGGGTCGCGAAGTCGTTCGCGTGCCTCAATTTTCGCGACGCCTCTTTCCACGAGACCTTTGATGACAGCCACCGAGAAGCCGAGCTGATCGCGCAGATGAATGACGGGTGCCTCGCCGCCCAGTGCTTCCACCGCCTCATATGCCCCGCGTTGCCTCATGGCGCGTCCGAAGGCCTGTTGACGTTCCAGTATCGAGGGCATGTCTTTCGAGATCACGATGACCTTTTCGACGTGTGGAGCGGGACCTATCCTTGCAGGCTCGGTTTCGAGGGTTATCGCTCCGGAGCGAGCTAGGCGCTGAAGCGTGTCCCACACAGGGCGTCTCAGTCTGCGGGCGAGGCTTGCGGCCGCCATTCGCCCTCCAGACCGTCTCAGCTGATCGAATACATCACGACTGGCGCCCCCAACGTTCACCTTGGAAGCAACCGTGCGCGCAATGAGCCTAGAGCTTCCCCAGAGCGCCGGCGGTAGCATCGCTCGAAATGTGAGTCCCACCGGTGTCGTGTAGTAGTTGGAAATCCAGGTACCTAGTTCAAGCAGGGAATGCGGGAGGATCGGCTCCGCATCAGGAACCAACAAGACTTCTTTGAGGCCTTCAACCTCGTCTTCGCTGACTTCGAGCACCACACCGATTAGTTCTCGTGATCTGACAGGGACGAGTACTCTAGCTCCCGGTAAGACGCGGTCTGCAAGGCTCGTGGGGATCGCGTACGCATACGGCTTGAGAGCCGGGATCGGTAAGGCGACGAAACAGGTTTTCGGAATCATGTGCCCCTAGCCAGCAACACTCTGTTCAATTGTGC
The DNA here is from genome assembly GCA_039589395.1 of Gemmatimonadota bacterium. Lineage (GTDB taxonomy): Bacteria > Gemmatimonadota > Gemmatimonadetes > Gemmatimonadales > GWC2-71-9 > JBDGYW01. The sequence continues at coordinate 20,920 of JBDHHK010000001.1, read as the reverse complement.
GGCCAACGGGCGCCCTTCAAGATTGAAAGGCCGAGGATACGTTTTCGGGTTAGGCGGCGAAGCGCCCATACTTCGCGACTCATCATCGCACGGGCGCCGGCCCAGCCGGCGGCGTGCCACCCCCGAACAACCAGAGAAAACAGCCCCATCGTGAACCAATGCCTCCCCTTGGCAGCCTCCTCCACCGTTAGCTCGACGGCCCCGGCGTCGCGGAGGTGCCCCTTCCACCCCATTGTCACACGTGGTGAGAAACCCAATGATTCTATCAACTTTGAATCCGACTCTCGAGGCGTTTGCAGCCAAGACGGTGCGATCACGACGATACTTCCCAACGGTCTCAGAACGCGCACCGCCTCCTTCAGAATCTGCTCCCCTGCGGGGCTTCGCATGTAGAGCATGTGTACGACAACCGTGTCGAACACCCTGTCTTCATGCGGAAGGTCTGATGGATCTGCATGCTGAAACGTCACCCTGCTAGTCAGGGAGGTACCGCGAACTCGTTCCTCCGCAGCCTCAATCGCGTCCGGGTCGGGATCCAGCCCGTGCGTCATCGTTTCGAACTTCTGGGACCACCAGAGCACAGACCGACCAGAGCCACAGCCAATCCAAAGTGTCTCCCCCCCTTCGCTTGCCTCAGCAAGTTCAGCGACACGCTTGTAGATGGGCTCGACGATCTCCGTCCAGGGTTGCAGCGTGGTGAGCAGAAACGAGGGGGTCAGCTTGAACGACATAGGTCCAAATTATCGATGGGACTGAGGCCGGCAAGCACCATCAGGAAAGTGCTTTCTCAAGGCGGTCGTGTAGTGGTTTGAACGTGAGTGGAGTACCAGTCACCTCGCGCGCTAACTCCTGCGCCGGCTTGCTTTGCCCTAGACTCATTAACTCGTGGACAAATGCCCCAGCTCGCGGGTTCCGAAACCAATCTTCGTCGAACCGTTCCCTGAGAGTGTTGGAAAGCACTGCCTCCAACTGCCATGCTCGCAGATACCGCGCGCAGTAGAAGCCAGGATCAACATCCGATAGGCAGTCACGTTCCGTGTACTCAAAGAGGGTCGCCGCGCTGAGCCTCTCTGCGTATTCCGCTCCCAGGCCCGTAAGATCGCTGTCGTGCAGCGACAACTCGTAGATGAGCTTGGCCGCGTACCTCCGGGCGAGGTAGAGTTCTTGCACTCCAGACTCTCGCACAAGTCTCTGTTGGTCTCCTTCATTCAACTCGACATACCTTCGAAGCCACAGCCGGTCGCCGGTCAGGTGATCCCAAAGCATGGCGAACCCTTCGGTAACAGAGTTGTCACCGAGCCAGCGAGCCTCGAACGGCATGTCAGGGGTCGGCGATGCAAAGTGCATTGCGTGACCGAGTTCGTGCCAAAACGTGCGATAGTCGCCGTGGCCGCCCTGTGGACGCAAAACAAGGTACACCTCGGTCGGTACCTTTACCGGCACACAGAATGCCCTAGGGTTTTTTCCGGTCCGTTCCTCGGTGTCGAACCTCACTCTTCCGTTGTGTTTCGCATCGAGCCCCATGTCGTTCATCTGCGTGACCGCTACATCGAGCATATTATCCGAACGAAACGCGAAATCGAACCCGCCCGCCCTGAACGCCCAAGCAACATCTGCGCGAACCAGCTCAGACAGGTCAAGGCCGAGTCGTCCGCGAACCAAATCGGCGAGGCACTCCGAGTACATGTCTTGTGTTGCTTCGAGAAACTGGGCCGCATCCCTGGCTAGTTCGTGGAAGTCTATACCTGTCAATATGCTGAGAGTCTTGGTGTAGCCACCATATCGGGGTTGGGCCATTTCTTCATGCTCGAGACGAAACCGGTCTCGACGCAGATCGTCCAGGCCTTCCGCGCTCGCCTTCGCGCGCGTTTCATCCAACGCAATCCTGAATGCCCTGTCAGCAGAGTTGGCGAGCTCGATCGGCGCCTTGAGATAGTCGATCTTTCGCCCCCCGACATCGAGAACAGCTCCTTGTTCCCAGAGGATCCGCTGTTCGTCGAGCTGCGCCGTTTTCCTGCCGGTGCGCAGCTCCAAGAGCCACTCGAGCAACACATTCGAGCCGGAGTCAACCACCAGCTCGAGTGCTTCGTCGCCAAGGAGCACTCGATACCTGTCGTATATGTCCTGGAACGCGGGCTCGGGCTTGAGACCCGCACCGGTCAGGTAATATTCCCGACCGAGGTCTTCCTGCATTGCCTCGCCAGTTGATACGAGGTCAAGGAGGTTCACGCCCTTAGACGCTCGGCGAGGTAAGTAAGGAGTTGATCGACACTAACGCGATCTTGCGCAAGAGTGTCACGATCTCGAACAGTCACCGTCTGATCCTCAAGCGTTTGCCCGTCTACTGTAATTCCGAACGGGGTTCCCACCTCGTCCTGCCTGCGGTACCGCCTACCGATCGCACCGCTCTCATCGTAGAACGAAGGGTACCGACTTCGCAGATCATCGTAGACCCTCCTAGCAAATTCGGGCATGCCATCCTTCTTGACGAGCGGGAAGACGCCAATCTTTATCGGTGCAACGATTGGATTGAACGCCATTACTACTCGCTTGTCACCTGATATTTCCTCCTCCTTGTACGCATCGACCATGACAGCCAACGCCAACCTGTCGGCCCCGAGCGATGTCTCGACAATGTAGGGTATGAACCGCTCGTTGTTGACGGTATCTACATAGACAAGCTTCTTATTCGAGCACTCTTGGTGCCGACTCAGATCAAAGTCCGTGCGGTTATGGATCCCTTCAAACTCCTGCCACCCAAACGGAAACTCGTACTCAATGTCGTATGCGACTTTCGCGTAATGCGCGAGCTCGTCGCCGGCGTGCTGATGAAAGCGAAGTTTGTCCGCCGAAATCCCGAGCTCCTTGTGCCAGTTCATCCGGAGCTCACGCCATTCTTCAAACCACCGATCATCCTCACCGGGTTTCACGAAGAATTGCATTTCCATCTGCTCGAATTCCCGCGTGCGAAACGTGAAGTTCCCCGGCGTAATCTCGTTGCGGAACGCTTTGCCGATCTGCGCTATTCCGAACGGGATCCTTTGGCGTGACGCCTGCATCACGTTCAGGTAGTTGACGTAGATACCTTGCGCCGTTTCTGGTCGGAGGTAAACGACGGCCGCATCATCTTCAACGGGTCCCATGAATGTCTTGAACATGAGGTTGAACATCCGCGGTTCGGTGAGTGTTCCCTTATTGCCGCATATTGGACACTGAGCGTCCGGCTTACCCGGCTCGCCCTTTATTCGCTCGTCATCGCTTCGGAACCGGTTCTTGCACGTCTTGCAGTCTACAAGGGGGTCGGTGAAGCCAGACACGTGGCCCGAAGCTTCCCAGACCTTCGGATGCATTAGGATCGCGGCGTCGATCCCCTCGATATCGTCCCTCTCGTAAACCATCGAGCGCCACCAGCGCTCCTTGAGGTTCTTCTTCAATTCGACACCCAGTGGGCCGTAGTCCCATACTGACCCCACGCCACCGTATATCTCAGATGATTGAAATACGAAACCCCTGCGCTTTGCTAGGGAAACGAGCCTGTCCATTAGCGAAGTGTCAGCCATCACACCTTATCTTTGCGATTCAGATTCAAAATGGATATTCCGAAGAGGCGAAGTATAGGGACAGCATGCCCCTCCAGCAAGCGAAATGCCTTTCGATCAATGGAGCATCGAGTTCAACGATTTCTGAGTGCCTATAGATACCGCATGCGCAACGGAGAGGTCGGGAGCGCAGCGCGACAACCGCGTAAGAGATTGTGATATCACGACTTGTGCAACTAAACCGGAGTACTTAATATGTGGCGCAATGTCGGCCGGCCAGTTTTTGTCGAGGTTTGATGGAGGCGCTTGCTCAGACCCATAATTGAGTCACTTTCACCAACTTCAATTAGGTCCTGGGAACAACATGCGAATCCAGTGTTGAAGGACCAGAAGTTGAAATGCCGCAATGAGTTACCTTGCGGCAATAGGGTTCCTATCCTCAACAACTTCATCAAGAGCCAGACCCATCACTACCACCGAGAGACGCGCGTGGCGCGCGCATTGAACTAGATGACCGAGGCATCACCAACGGTGGGCCAAAACGCGCGCGCTGCGGTAGACAGACCGCGAGGCCCGGCAGTTAGGGAAATTCACCTCAAAGACCTGACCAAGGTCGTACTGCACCACTGGCGTTTGGTATTGTTGTTGGCAATCCTCGCCGCTGGTGGCGCGTACTTGTCTGGCCGGGACGCAATCGACCAGTACCAATCAGTACTCACCGTGCAGATCTCATCCCGCAAACAGGTGTTCGCGCGGATGGATGACATCGACGTGGATGAGCTTGCACTCAGAACCGATCCCGTACTATCTGAAGCTTTGGTACTCAATACCCAACGACTCGCGCTGCGAGTGGTCGGTGCCCCGCAGTTGCAGCTCCAATTTGAGTTGGTCAACCCAAGTCAGTTTCGGGGTGACTATTTCAGTTCCATTGTTGTGGATACAGCGGCGCCCTCGGGTAATTACGTACTAATGCAGCCTGCGGCACCTGCCTCGTATGAGTTGCGAGACGAGTATACAGGAGCACTCCTGTGGGCAGGCACACTAGGAACCGCAGTTGAGGGCCCCGGCTTTAGTATGCAGGTCAATCAGCCGGAGCTTCCGGGAGAGGGAATCCGTTTCCGCATCGTATCGCCCGACCAAGCGGCTGCGTGGGTCCGCGGAGGGATATCCTACTCCGTTGTCTCCCAAACAAACGCAGTGAGTATCAGGTTCACGAGTACCGATAGATCACTCGTGCCTCATGTCCTGAATCAAGTTGCGTTTGAGCTCCAGGAGGATGGCAAAGACCGCGCTATTGGGACCGCACGGCAGCGTGTAGCGTATATCTACAATGAGCTGCAGAGCAGGGATGACGAGCTGCAGGAAAAGCTGCGCGAGTTACAGGATTTCAAGGAAACTCAACAGATCACCAACCTCACCGCGGAAGAGCAGCAGATCGTGGCATCAATTAGGGGTCTGGAACGACAGCGTCAGGACGTCCTAATTCAAATGTCCGCACTGCGCGATGCTGCTGAGGATTCAGATGCGCTAGGTGTTGACGTTCTCAATAGACTGGCTGCGCTGGAAAGCACTGCCAACAACACTGCCATCCTCTATCAGATCGAGCACCTGCTACAGCTGTACGAGGAACAAAGAACACTCACGGCCGGTGCACTTGGCTTGAGACAGGACAACCCACAAGTCCAAGCACTGGTTCAGCGCATCGAGAGCGGGCATTCAGCTCTTCAGGCGGCTGTCAGAGCATCGTTGGAAAGCCTGGAACAGCGCCTAGATACGTTTGACGGCGAAATCGAGGAATTGCGTGCGCACCTCTTGACGTTCCCAGGGAAAGAAACTCGCATCGCACAACTCGAGATCGAACGCGACATCCTACAGGACACCTACAGCTACCTACTTGGCCAGTATCAGCAGGCTCAGTTGCAGGAAGCCACGATATCCCACTACGTCGAGATACTCGATGGCGCTTCGCCCCCTGGTAGGATAGGAACTGGACTCCGTGAGAAGGTTTTCCTCGGACTTCTAGTCGGTCTGATTCTCGGTCTCGGAGGCGCATTCTTCCTGGAATACCTCGATCAGACGATCAAGTCATCAGCTGATGTGGAGAGGGTGATTGGAGTGCCGGTCCTCGGGCTCGTCCCTCTCAATGCCAGTTTTGCCGGCAAGTCGAATGGTTCGCAGCAGCCAGTGGTCGCTGTCTCCAAGTTGACGTCTGAGGACCCGGCCGTTGAAGCGTTTCGTTCGCTCCGCACCAATGTGACCTTTGTAGCAGCCGAGCGGCCAATCCAATTCCTTGCAGTAACCAGCCCAGGACCCGGCGAAGGAAAATCCACTACGACCGTGAATCTTGCCGTCGCGCTCGCGCAGAGCACGTCCAGGGTGCTGTTGGTTGACGGAGACCTAAGGCGGCCCGTGGTGCACCGCACCTTCCAGCTGATAATCGAGCCTGGCTTGACGGACATCCTCGTAGGCAAAGCAACGATCCGTGAGACCGTGCGTGCCGACGTGGCGCCGAACCTTGACGTTCTTCCATCGGGTCCCCGTCCACCCAACCCATCCGAACTTTTGGGATCGAACGCGATGCAGCAGTTCATAGCCGAGGCGAGGCGTGACTATGACTACATCGTCATGGATACGCCGCCGACGCTACCAGTAACGGATTCTACGGTGATAGGCGCGGCGGCAGACGCAATGATTGTGGTGCTCAAGAGTGGTGAGACGGAGGAGCAAGCCGCGCAACGCACGCTGGCTCAGCTGCGAAGAGTGCATACGAGGATCGCTGGCGTAGTGCTAAATGGCGTCAGTCCGAAGCACGAGCAGTATTACAGCTACTATTCCTATGGCGGCAGCAGCGGTTCGCGCCGAGAACGTTCAGGCGGTAAGAGCATTCGTGCTCGTTTCAGGAAGATTCTCTGACAGCTATTCGGCTGGTCTCTCACTCCACCCTGATCAACTGATCGCGCCGTGTTCCAACACTCACGAAAGACACTGGAACGTCGACCAATGTCTCAATTCGATCGAGATAGGCACGAGCCTTTTCAGGTAGGTCGGTGAAGCTCCGAATTCCCGATGTTGGCTGACACCATCCTTCGAGTTCTTCGTAGATCGGTTCTACCTGCTCGACAGTTTCCGCTTCCGCAGGGAATATGTCTCGTCTTTCACCGTTAACCTCATACCCAACACATACCGGGATTCTCTCGACGGTGTCGAGGACATCGAGCTTGGTGACGGCAAGGTGGGTTAAGCCATTCACTCTGGACGCGTAGCGTCCGACGACCGCGTCAAACCAGCCACAGCGGCGCGGACGGCCTGTGGTTGCGCCAAACTCGCCACCCATTCGCCGCAATCTTTCACCTGCTTCGTTTTCCTGCTCCGTAGGAAACGGCCCGTTTCCTACACGCGTGGTATAGGCCTTGATGACTCCCAGTACAACGTCGAGCGCACGGGGACTGATACCCACTCCTACAGTAGCTGCACCGGCCGTGGTGTTGGACGAGGTCACGAATGGATAGGTACCATGATCCACGTCCAATAAGGTCCCTTGGGCACCCTCCAGAAGCACATTCTTGCCTGCCTTCACCGAATCGTGTATCAGCTGCCCGATGTCCGCCGATAGCGGAGCGAGCTTTGGCGCAAGCCTCTCGACCAACTTTAGATGTTGGTCCACATCCGCTTTCTCTTCGGACCCCAACGTCTCGAGCAGCATGTTCACCCGTTCGACGTTCTCCCTAAGCTGCCGCGCAATCCTGTCGGGTGTTTTCAGATCGCCCACTCGTATTCCGCGACGGCCTGTTCGATCTTCATACGCGGGCCCGATACCACGCCTGGTGGTCCCGATCTTCTGTCGTGACTCAGCCGCACTATCCAGCAGCTTGTGATATGGCAAGACTAGGTGCGTACGATCAGAAATGGCCACCCGGCCCGCCAATTCGATGCCTCTAGCTTCGAGCTCTTCCGCTTCAGCGATAAATGTCTCGGGATCGAGAACCACCCCATTCCCTATCACACACAGGGTGTCGGGCTGAAGGACACCGGTCGGCATCTGGTGGAGTATGAACTCCTCGTCGGCTACGACAACCGTATGGCCGGCGTTAGCGCCACCTTGGTACCGCGCGACGATGTCAGCGCCATCGGACAAAACATCCACGATTTTGCCCTTGCCTTCATCACCCCACTGTGCTCCCACGACGACCATGCAGCGGCAATGCGGACCAAACATTGGCATGTCACCTTCAGAAAAGCGACAAGAAAAGAGAACCCAACGGAATCTCCGTTGGGTATCGGGCGCTTTAAGCTAGATCACGCTCAAAGGCCAGTCAACCGAAGGGGAGCGGCCAATCAGCCATGGTCCGCCCGAAGTCCTGACTCGCTGAGTAGTTTCAGCGCCTTAGCTCGGTTCTGCTCGTTGAGATTCCACAACGGTGCTCGAACAGGGCCGCCATACAAACCAACGACATCCATGGCAGCCTTTACACCGGCTATACCCAGACTTCCAACGATTCCCGTGTGGAGCGGAGCAACTCGTTCCTGTGTCGCGCCCGCGCGCTGCCTGTCTCCGGCTCGAAACGCGTCGCCTATCTCACACGTGAGTTGCGCGGCGAAACATGCCGTTGAGGCGACGGCGCCCACCGCACCCAACTCGAGCGCAGCGTAGTAGAGCGCACCGGACCCCACCAACAGCGTCCATTTAGGAGCAGCGTCACGATAAGCCGCGAGGATCTTCAGATCACCCGACGAGTCCTTGGCGCCCCATATGTTCGGATGATCACTCAACGCAGCGAATAGAGCGTCCCGTAGAGATACATGTGTGTATTTGGGCATGTTGTAGAGCATGACCGGCACAGGAGACTCGTCTGCGACTCGTCGGAAATGCTCCGTGAACGCCTCTTGTGACATGACCGGCGCATAATAGACGGGTGACCTCACGAGCACCGCATCTGCACTCTCCTCTGCTGCGACCTTGCACGCATTCACCGTGGCCCGAGTCGACTCGCGGCCAGCGCCCGCGATTAGCCACTTCTCGGCAGGAACGACGTCGCGCAGCCACCCAAGCACGCTCCTGTATTCTGCTTCGTCGAGAAGGGATGCCTCACCCATTGAGCCGGCCGCCAGCACCCCCTGCACGCCTGCCTCCAACATCGCCCGCGCATTCTCTCGCAGGTGGATAGGAGCAACCTCATCGGTGGCAGCGTCAAACGGAGTGGTGATGGGAACCAGCAAGCCGCTCGGACGTTCACTCACTATTGCGCCATATCCATTCCGCCAGTGAAACCATCCGGCACATCATCTCCATCACCAGCTTCGATTTCCTTTGCAGTGGCTGCACGGGATTGTCTTTTGAAGGTCTTGAGTTTCAACTCGAAGTCAGCCGGATTGGTCGCTGCAGATTTGGCCGCCTCGAACGTCACCATCTTCCCCTCTACGAGGTCGATGAGGTGTTGGTCAAAGGTCTGCATACCGTACTGGTCACGTCCATCGGCAATGTAGTCCTTTATCTCGCCCACTCGATTCCTATCCCGTATCAGGTCTCGAATCGCCGGTGTGCATATCATGATTTCTAGTGCGGGGCATCTTCCCCCCTCCTCATCTTCCCTGGGCAACAGCCTCTGGGAAATGACCGCATGGAGTGAGTCTGCCAGTCTACTCCGAGCCACATCTTGTTCTTCCGGCGCGAACATCGCTACGATTCGCGCAATCGTTGTCGTTGCATCTGGCGTGTGCAGAGTAGAGATCAATACATGCCCCGTCTCTGCGGCTTTCATTGCCGTGTCAACAGTCTCGACGTCCCGCATCTCGCCTATGAGGACCACATCGGGGTCCTGTCGCAAAGCGGCTCGGAGTCCGATCTTGAAACTCTCGGTGTCGGCTCCGACCTCACGTTGCGTGACTGAAGACTGGAGATCCCGGTGAAGAAACTCAATCGGGTTCTCGAGCGTCACGATGTGTTTGTTCATCTCGGTGTTGATGTGGTTCATCATCGCCGCCATCGTGGAACTCTTACCGCTCCCAGTAACGCCAGTGACTAGAATCATTCCACGTTCCGCCTCGGCAATCGTGCCGATCACCCTCGGGAGGTGCAGTTTCTCGAGGGTTGGGACTTCAAATGGAATGACACGCATGACGATCATGAACGAAGATCTTTGCCGAAGTATGTTCACTCGAAACCGGCCTATACCCGGAGAACCCCAAGAACAGTCGTAATCTTTGATCTGATCGATGATCTTTCGGTCCTCTTCGGTCGGGATCAGTTTGAGCGCAATCGACTTCGTCTGATCGGGCGTCAGTCTCTGTTTAGTGAGCGGCTTGAGTTCGCCATCGATCCGCGCCCGGAAGACATCCCCAGCCTTGATATGGAGATCTGACGCCCCACGTTCCACTGCCGCCTTTATGATGTTCTCCATGTTAATACCCAGCCTCGAGGTTCACGACATTCTTGAGACACTGACCCTGCAGGAACCGTCCGATGTTTTCGACGATGAGTTCGATTTCGCGTTCCCAAAGCCGGTCTGACACAGCACTTACATGTGGCGTTATGAGTACTTTCTGTTCATCCCAAAACGGATGCGTCGTTTCTAGGGGCTCGTTTGCGAACACATCCAACACGCAGCCCCGAATATGACCGTCCTCTAGGTTTCTGAGCAACGCCGTTTCATCCAAGATCCCACCGCGCGAAACATTCAACAAGTAGGCACCTCGCGGAAGCGCTCGCAAGACTGCTGCGTCGATGAGGTTCGTGGTGGCCGCTGTATGCGGCACCGTCAGTACCAACACGTCGCTTTGAGCTGCCAGCTCCAGTAGTCCGTCAGGACCTCCAACCCACAGCACCTCTGACGGTACAGAACCCGAAACTCGACGGCGAACCGCCCTCACCTCCATCCCAAGCGCATGACACTTGCGGGCGACCGCGGTACCAATCCCACCGAGGCCAACGACACCCACACGCAGCGATGAGAACTCGGTCAATCTGGCGTCCGAAGACATAAACGGCTGTGTCGCCCAGTCATGCTCCCGTTGAGCAGCAACTGCATCGTGAAATCCTCGAATGCAGAAACCAATCGCCGCGATCACCCAGTCGGAGATCGGTTCTGCATGGATTCCCCGTGAATTGGTGACCACTGCTCCGCTGGAACGAAGCGCGTCATTAATGCTCCCGCCAACACCAGCTGCACCCGTGTGTGCCCACTTGAGAGTACCTGATGAACTTGTGACAACCCTGCGTGGAATTCCCCAGCCAAAGTAAACCTCTACGCCCTCGTATGGATTTACTCCGTCGGGAGTTTCGCACGTTGTTTCGGTGCCTGGCGCATTGGCTGACCCGATTTCACACATGTTCCAATCACTGCCGAAGGCCAACCGTACAGTTTCGAGACAAGCTGAAGGAATCGTCCAGGCAGCGTGCTCGGATGCTAGGTCGATCAAGGCCTTTCTATGAGTCACTAGGTGGGTTTCTGTGCCGAGTCTGCCGCGGCAAACCCCATTGCGGCTCTTACTCCGACCATGGTATCGCATGCAACGGCGCGGGCCCGTTCCGCGCCGTCCCTCAGAATACTGCGGACTCGTTCAGGATCTTCTTTGAGAGCACACGCACGTTCCCTCATCGGGGAAAAGCACTCGGAGATGTTGTCCGCGAGCACGCGTTTACACTCAATACAACCCCACCCCGCCGCTCGACACTGTGTGCTCGCATTCTTGATCTCATCGCTCGAAGAAAAGTGTCCGTGGAGCGCATAGATGTTGCACAGCTCAGGGGTGCCTGGGTCGGTTTTTTTGACCCTTGCGGGATCCGTCACAGCGGGCCGAAGACGCTGCCAAATCTCATCGGGTTCGTCCAGCATCCCGATCGTGTTTCCAAGACTCTTGGACATTTTCGCCTGTCCGTCGAGGCCTAGTATCCGACCGGCCTTGGTCAGCTCAACTTGAGGTTCTGGGAAGAAGTCATTCGCATAACGCATGTTCCACTTGCGCGCGATCTCTCTCATGAGTTCAACGTGCTGTGTTTGATCTTCTCCCACCGGGACTAGATCTGCCTTGTAGATGAGTACGTCTGCGGCTTGCAGCACTGGGTAGTTCAGAATGCCTGCGAGCACGCTTTCCTGCCTGCGAGACTTGTCCTTAAATTGCGTCATTCGTTCGAGCTCACCGACCGGGGTCACCGTCGTGAAGACCCACGCAAGCTCAGTGTGCTCCTGTACGTGCGATTGAACGAACAGAACTGTTCGCTCTGGATCGATGCCAGCTGATAGAAGCCCCACGGCCATCTGGACCGTTTGCTCCTCGAGCCTGTCGATCTCGTAGGGTTGGGTGATGGCATGGTAGTCAACGATACAGATGAAGCACTCGTGCTCATACTGCTTCTTGACCCAGTTCTTGACGGCACCCAGGTAGTTGCCCAGGTGCAGTTCGCCAGACGGTTGAATTCCGGAAAATACTCTTGACATGGAACCAAGCTATGAGCACGCGAGAGGGGTCGCAAGGTGCGGGAATATAGAGGACTACTCGACTCTGCGGTGAGGTCAGCTGAACTAGCGGCGAAGCACATCATGACTGTGGAACGACCCGCCGACCCCGCTTCATGGTCGGAAAAGGGCACAAGCGATTTCGTAACACAAGTCGACCGGGACAGCGAACAGTTGATCGTTGAATCGTTGCTCAGAGATGTTCCGAACTCCGTCGTGATGGGGGAGGAACTGAGCCCGGAAACGATGTACGGTGGGGAGGGAATCTTTTGGGTGGTCGATCCGCTCGACGGAACGACCAATTACCTACACGACTACCCGGCATACGCGGTGAGCGTGGCCGCTATAGTCGACGGTGTCTTGAGTGTCGGCGTCGTGATTGACGTGCTCAGAGAACGAGTGTATCACACCACACTCGGCGGTGGAGCATGGTGCGGTGACGAGCGCATCAGAGTGTCGAGGACCGAAGACACGGCCGTAGCGCTTATCGGTACAGGATTTCCTTTCAAGCACCTCAAGATGCTGCAGCCATATCTGCAGCAGTTCACCGAGATCCTGAGTGCCACGAGTGGGATTCGGCGAGCTGGTTCTGCGGCTCTCGACCTCGTTGATCTCGCGGCGGGTAGATTGGACGGGTTTTGGGAGCTGTCACTCGCCCCTTGGGATGTTGCGGCCGGTACTCTGCTAGTGCGTGAGGCGGGTGGAGTCGTGACCGATGCGGACGGGCATCAAGACGTGATACGCCACGGCCCCGTGATAGCAGGCAATCAAAAGATCCATGCTTGGCTTCTCGAGGTGATCGCTCGCCATCCCGCTTGAACGCGGACATGTCGAGGTCGCTTTGGAGTTGGGGGTAACTCCCGCCTAAGCGGGTAGAGTGAGGATGCGTGGCCCCTCTGACCCAATTACCACGGTATGTTCAAAATGGGCCGACAGCGAGCCGTCAGCGGTCACAATGGTCCAGTTGTCATCCATTGTTCTCGTCTCGCGACCGCCTGCGTTGACCATCGGTTCGATCGCGATGGTCATACCGGCAGCGAGCCGTGCGCCCCGCTTGGGTTGACCGAAGTTGGGAACCTGGGGCTCTTCGTGAAACTTTGCCCCAATGCCGTGTCCGACGAGATCTCGTACAACACTGAAACCAGCGGCCTCGGCTACAGTCTGGACCGCGTGTCCGATGTCACCGACGTGGTTGTCTAGAAGTGCGGCTTCGATTCCGGCCTCGAGCGATTCTCTGGTCGCGTCTAGCAGCCTTTGGGGATCTTCCGATATCTCGCCCACTGCAACCGTTGTTGCCGAATCCGCATGCAGGCCGTCGAGAAACACGCCGCAGTCGATACTCAGAATATCGCCTTCCACGAGCACGCGTCCTTTGGACGGGATGCCGTGAACAATTTCATTGTTGATGGAAGTACACAACGATTTTGGAAAACCGTAGAGCCCTTTGAACGACGGCTTCGCCCCATCATGGCTGCGAATGAACTCTTCGGCGAGAACGTCCAAGTCCTGCGTGCTCACCCCAGGTTCTACTCGGTTTACGACTTTCTTGAGAGTGTTGGCCAGGATCCTCCCGGCCTCCGCCATCGTCTCGACTTCACGGGGTGACTTAATAGTGATCATGTGGGCGTATTGAGGGAGTGGCCTGGCAGCGGCTACATGTAACGCCGCCGCCCGCGGAACTTCACTCGCCCGTGCTTCATGAAGTCATCGTAGTGCCGAAGCTGGGCATGTTGCTGCACTTGCACCCATGTGTCGAGCGCCACGCCAACTATGATCAACAGTGCAGTACCTCCAAAACTGAACGGCACGTTGAAGTACTGGAAGATGAAGAACGGAAGCAACGCAACCAGTGTCAGGAAGAACGATCCTGGCAACGTTACTCGAGTTAAAACTTCATCGATGTAGTCCGCCGTGGCCGCACCGGGTTTGACCCCGGGAATGAAACCGCCTTGCTTCTTGAGATTCTCTGCTATGTCGACCGGATTGAAGATGATCGATGTGTAGAAATAGGTGAAAAAGATTATCAGAAAAGCATAGGTCGTGTAGTACACACCAGTGCCCGGGCGAAACGCATCGGACATCGCTCGGAGTGGCGCCCAATCATAGAATACGCCGATCGTGCCCGGAACGATGATCAACGCCTGAGCGAAGATGATCGGCATTACTCCGGCAGAGTTGATCCTGATCGGGATGAAGGTCTTTTGGCCTTCACGAATCCTTCCGCGTCCCATGACCTTACGCGGGATTTGGATCGGGATTCTGCGCGCCGCTACCGTGACCGCGACCACACCGGCAATGATGCCAATCATTACGGTACCTAGCACTAGTAGCTTCGGGAAGTTGATTACCCCGGTCTGCAGGAAGTCCAGCGTGCGAAATATCCCCGGCCACATTCCTTCCATGATCGAGAAGAAGATCAGCAAGCTCATTCCGTTGCCGATGCCGCGCTCGGTAATTTGCTCGCCAAGCCACATGACGAACACAGCACCGGTAGTGAGCGTCAGAACCGTGAGCAAGCGGAAACCCATTCCCGGGAATGCAACGGCTCCCTGCCCTTCGGCAAACAGGGCGAAGCTATAGGCCTGACCGAGCGACAGCAGGACCGTCATGTACCGAGTCCACTGCGTGATCTTCTTCCGCCCCTCTTCCTCCTTTTGCAGCTTGTCGATCATCGGGAAGACGGCACCGGCCAGCTGGAACATGATCGATGCCGAAATGTACGGCATGATCCCCAAGGCCAAAACTGTCGCACGAGACAATCCGCCACCTACGAACATGTCGTACACGCCGAAAAGTGTTTGACCGGCCTGGTTGCGAATGAAATCCGCAAGCACCTGTACGTCCACTCCCGGAGTGGCGATATGGGCGCCGCCCCGGTAAATGGCGAGGATCATCAGGGTAAAGAGGAGCTTTTCCTTCAGCTCCGGGACTGCAAAGAGATTCGGAATGCGGGATGCCGTCATCGGTTAAGCCTCGATACGGCCACCCGCCTGTTCGATCTTTGAGCGGGCAGTGCTGGAGGTTAGACAACCCTTGATCACGAATGCGCGCGTTACCTCTCCAACTCCGAGAATCTTGACCGGTCGCTTCAGCGTGCTCACCAGACCTGATTCCAGGAGCACCAACGGAGTCACGTCCTCACCCGTAACTGCTTCGAGGTCCCGTAGGTTCACAACCTGGTTCGGCACTCGGAACGGATTCGTGAAACCGCGTTTGGGGACTCTTCGGATCAAAGGCATCTGTCCACCCTCAAATCCAGGGCGGACGTTTCCGCTCGTACGCGACCGCTGACCTTTGTGGCCGCGTCCCGACGTCTTTCCAAGCCCTGTCCCCCGCCCTCGGCCCTTGCGTTTGGGGGCCTTGGTGGCGCCCTTCGGAGCCGGCAGGTTATGCAATCCAAGTTTTGGTGTCTCAGCCATTTGTATCCTCGGGCGTGACACTGACGAGATGGTGAACCCGCCGCAGCATCCCTCTTACTGAGGGGTTATCCGGCACCACCGCCTCATCTTGGTGATGTTTCAGCCCCAATGCTGTCAGAGTGCGTCTCATGCGCCACGGATGGCGGATGCCCGACCGCACCTGACGAACACGGAGGCTTTTTTCAATCGTTTTGTCGGTTTTCTTCTTGGCGACCTTGGTGGTCTTCTTTTTTGACGTCTTCTTCTTTGCGGTAGCCGCAGTCTTTGTAGCCTTTGTAGCTTTTGTAGCCTTGGCAGTCTTGGTGCCTTTGGTGCTCTTGGCTGCCTTGGCGGTCTTCTTAGCCGCCTTCGCGGCCGTAGCCTTTTCGGCCGTCTTCTTTTCGCTGGCGGCAGCGCCCTCGGCGCTCTTCGCGGTTTCCTTAGGCACTCTCTGCCTCCTTCTCCCTCTGCCGCGGCCGGTAATCGATCTCCGACACATCCATTCTGCGTTCGCGGGCTACGATCTCTGGGGTCACGAGGCGGTGCAACCCATCCACGGTGGCCCAAACCATATTGAGAGCGTTCGGTGAGCCCAGCGACTTCGTGAGTATATCGGTGACTCCGGCACATTCGAGCACAGCTCTCACAGGCCCTCCAGCAATTACTCCGGTACCTGACGACGCTGGCTTGAGCAGGACCCTTCCGGCACCGTGTTTGCCGATAATTTCATGCGGAATCGTCGTGCCTGCCAAAGGGATGGCTTTCATGTTGCGTCGAGCTGCTTCAACGGCCTTTCGTACGGTCTCCGACACTTCGTTGGCTTTCCCCATGCCCACACCGAAATTGCCGGCACCATCTCCCACCGCCACCAAGGCGTTGAAGGAGAATCGGCGACCGCCCTTGACCACTTTGGCAACGCGGTTGATCGCAATCACGTTCTCAACGAGCTCGGACTCTTGCTCGCGCCGCTCTCGTCGTCCACCGCGTCCTTTGTCTTGCGCCATATCTCTAAAACTCCAATCCGCCTTCGCGTGCACCATCAGCAACTGCTTTCACCCGGCCGTGATAGATGTATCCCGCTCTATCGAAAACCGCCCGCGTGATGCCCAACTCCTTTGCGCGTGTAGCGATCGACTTCCCTACTGCAAAAGCGACTCCCACCTTACCGCTCTTTTCACCGGTCAGGTCGGAGGACATGTCGCTCGTACCAACAAGCGTGTGACCACGTTCGTCGTCGATGAGCTGAGCGTAAGTATGCTTGAGCGAGCGAAACACGACCAAACGCGGGCGTTCGCCCGTACCACTGATTTTCTTGCGAACACGCAGATGCCGCCGATACCGACGGTCCCTTTGCGTCTTGGGTTTCCCAATAGACCTCATGCTTTCGCTCCCGTCTTCCCCGCCTTCCGACGGACGTGCTCGCCCTCGTACCTGATGCCTTTACCCTTATACGGCTCAGGTGGTCGAACCTTGCGTATCTCCGCCGCTGCCTGGCCCACCGACTCTTTGTCGATCCCTGCCACCTTCAGCTTGGTCGGGGCTTCCACGGTAACGGCGACTCCTTCGGGGGCCTTGTATTCCACCGGATGCGAATACCCCACGAACAGACGTACGCCCGAGTCCATGGGTTCAGCTCTGTACCCCACACCGTGAATCTCCAGGGTCTTGCTGAATCCATCACTCACCCCACCAACCATGTTGTTGATGAGACTTCTAGTGAGGCCGTGCAGCGCCCGATGGCGTTTCTGATCCGAGGGCCGTGTCACGACGATCTTGTCGTCGTCGATCCCGACGTCCATCTCAGGATGCAGGTTACGGCTCAGTTCCCCTTTCGGGCCTTTGACCTTAAGGAACGATCCATCGAGCTCAATCTTCACGCCTTTGGGAATCGCGACAGGCAGCCTTCCAATCCGAGACATGTCGTCCTCCTACCAGACCACAGCCACGAGCTCACCACCAACTTTCGCTCGGCGAGCGTCGCGGTCGCTCATGACGCCTTGTGGCGTAGAGAGGATCGCCATTCCCAGACCGTTCTTGACGCGCGGTATTTCCTTCAACTTCACATAGCGCCTCAGCCCCGGTCTCGATACGCGCCGTACCTCACGGATAACCGGCTCGTCCTCGTGGTACATCAGGAAGATCCGCAACCGCCCGTGCACACCGTCATCTAGGACTTTGTAATCCTGGATGTAGTGGTTTTCACGCAGCAATCGCGCGATCTCAGTCTTGAAATTCGACACCGGTATGTCTACCCGCTTGTGCCCCGCCCTGCAGGCGTTGCGGATGCGAGTCAGCATATCGGCGACTGGGTCAGTCATACTCATATGGTCGGACCCGGTCCTTTCACCAGCTGGCTTTGCGGACTCCGGGGATCTCTCCCCGAAGAGCCAATTCTCTAAAACAGATTCGGCACACGCCGAACTTCCTGAGATATCCTCGACGCCTGCCGCAACGCTGGCATCGATTGTATCTCCGCACCTCAAAACGCGGCTTGCGTTTTGCTTTCTCTACAAGGCACTTCTTTGCCATCTGAGCGTCCCCTATCCGATCCGGACGGTTGTCTGCCCGCGGAATGGCATTCCCAGCTCTCGAAGCAACGCCATCCCAACGTCATCTTTGCCAGCACTTGTCACAAACGTGATGTCCATCCCGTGGATCTTTTCTACCTTATCGTAGTCGATCTCCGGAAACACCATCTGCTCCTTTATACCGACCGAGTAGTTGCCGCGCCCGTCCATCGAGCTGGTCGAAAAGCCCCGGAAGTCTCGGATTCGGGGTACGGTTACGCTGATGAACCGGTCGAGGAACTCCCACATCATCGCGCCGCGCAGCGTAACAGTTGCTCCGACTGGCATCCCTGTACGCAGCGAGAAATTCGAGATCGCCTTCTTCGCGCGCGTCACAACCGGCCGTTGCCCTGCGATTACTGACAACTCTGATACGACGGCATCCAACTGCTTGGGATTCTTCTGTGCGTCACCGAGACCCACGTTGAGCGTGATCTTGATGAGCCGAGGTGTCTGGTGGGAGTTCTTGAAGTCGAACTCCTTCGCCAGCTTCTGGCACACCGTACTCTTGTAGTACTCGAGAAGGCGAGGCGGCGGTCCAAGCTCGCGCACCTGCTCCTGCGGGGCCTCAGCCTTCTCGGTCTCTTTCTTCTCTTTGGTCTTAGCCATACTCGTTACCGGTTCCTGGGAATCGGTTGCCCTGATTTCTTGCTCAACCGCTCAACCGTCCCGTCCTTGTCCTTCTGTCGACGCACTCTCGTCGGCTCACCCGACTTGGGGTCGAGCAGCATCACGTTCGAGACATCAATCGGCGCCGGGTAGTGGATGATCCCACCTTCATCTTGCCCGGTACCACGTTTGTGCTTGGTGACGATATTCACATCCTCGACTACTACCCTGCCCCGCTTGGGCAGCACCCGGATCACTGTACCTTCTGTGCCCGCGTGTTCCCCGGTCATCACCCGCACACGATCGCCTTTCGTGATGAACATCTTTTGCCGCGTTACGGTTTCGTTGCCGCGACTGCTCCGGGACATGTTTCGGCCGCCTCGCATTGCTACAGCACCTCCGGCGCAAGTGACACGATTTTCATAAACCGCTTCTCGCGCAGTTCCCGACCCACAGGCCCGAAGATTCGGGTCGCTCGGGGCTCGCGTGCATCATTGATCAGGACCGCAGCATTGTCATCGAAACGGATGTAGCTCCCATCCTTCCGACGAGTTTCCTTTGCCGTCCTGACTATCACCGCTCTGACTACGTCACCGCGTTTCACCTGACCGGCCGGCAATGCGTCTTTGATTGTCACTACCACAACGTCGCCAAGGCCGGCATACCGCCTTCGGCTCCCGCCAAGTACCCGGATCACCAATGCTTTTTTGGCACCCGAGTTGTCGGCAATCTTGAGCATCGATTCCTGTTGAACCACAGACGTGCCCTCCTACTCAGCTCGCGCCACGACTTCGACGACGCGCCAGCGCTTCGTCTTAGACAGGGGACGCGTTTCCATGATGCGGACTGTGTCTCCTACTCCCGCGTTGTGCTCGTCGTGGGCAAACACTTTCTTCGTCCGCGTGATTCGCTTTCCGTAGAGAGCATGCGCAAACCGGCGTGTGAGTTTGACGACAATCGTCTTGTCCATCTTGTCACTCACGACAACGCCCGTCCGCACCTTCCGCCGTGCGCGCGTAGTAGCGTCTTGACTCATTGCTCCGTCCTCTCGCGGAGTATCGTCATCATGCGCGCAATGTTGCGGCGCATCACTCGAAACTGCAGAGGGTTATCTATCGTCTCAGTTGCCGACCGGAACTTCAGCCTGAACTGTGCTTCTTTGAGGCGCTCAACTTCCTCTATGAGCTCGCTCGTCTCGAGTTCGCGTATCTGAGCAGCTTCGAGCGGTCTGTGTTCTGCATCCTTCAGAGCCATGACCTAGGTATCCTCACGCTTCACGAATCTGGTCCTGACCGGCAGTTTTGCCGACGCCAGTTTGAGCCCCCGGCGAGCGAGTTCTTCAGACACACCTTCGACCTCGAACATGACCCTACCTGGCTTAACCACGGCCACCCAATACTCCGGATTCCCCTTGCCCTTTCCCATCCTGGTTTCCGCGGGCTTCTTGGTCAGCGGCTTGTCGGGGAAGATCCTAATCCAGACTTTGCCGCCGCGTTTCATGGTACGCGTCAGCGCAACTCGAGCCGCTTCGATCTGCCGATTGGTGATCCAGCCTGCATTCATCGACATCAAGCCGTAGTTTCCGAAGCTCACCGTGTTGCCGCGCTGGGCGGTACCACGATTGCGTCCTTTCATCTGCTTCCGATACTTCACACGCTTTGGAGCCAACATCGCTATGATCCCGTACTGTAGGTGCGCCCTCGCGCGTCCTCGACTACCTCACCCATGAAGATCCAGACCTTGACACCTATTGCCCCGGCAGTGGTACGTGCGGTGGCCGTCGCGTAACTCACGTTGGCCCGTAGCGTATGTAGCGGCACGCGCCCCTCGTGAAAACTCTGGATCCGAGCTATCTCCGCCCCACCCAAACGACCACCACACTTGATCTTGATTCCCTTGGCGCCCATCCGCATAGCACTCTGCACCGATCGCTTCATGGCCCGCCGATAGGCGATTCGTTGACCCAATTGGTGGGCGACGTTGTTTGCGACCAACTGAGCATCCAGTTCAGGACGCTTGATCTCTTCAACGTTGATCCCGACTTCCTTATTGGTCAGCTGATTCAGCTCGTCGCGGAGTTTGTCGACCTCTGCACCCCGCTTGCCGATCACGACACCGGGACGTCCCGTGAATATCGTGACAGACACTTTCCCTGGCTTGCGCTCGACGTGCACTTCAGAGATCGCCGCGTGCGCCAGGCGTGAGGTCAAGTACTTCCGAATCAGTTCATCTTCCCGCAGGAAGTCTGGGAAATCACTGCCGGCAAACCAGCGTGACCTCCACGGCTTGACGATTCCAAGCCGGAACCCGTATGGATGGGTTTTTTGGCCCACTACTCTTCCTCCTTCACGCCT